>JBEVMI010000404.1:0-3120 GCA_040508685.1 Spongiibacteraceae bacterium | reverse complement strand
GGACAGGAGCGATACCCTGCACGAGATCCCTCAGTTCAAAGGGGACTTCAAGGAAGACATCGCAGCGCGCTGCGATGTTGGCGAGCTGGTAAATCCCCCGCGAGCGGATAAACCGCGGCGCGAATGGCACGGCTTGTGGCCGTAGCCGCCCGCCATCTTTTGACCAAGTCGCACCCAGAAGCTCAGGGCGAAATTTCAATAGGCGTGCCGGGATCGACCGACGCCCAGATTTCGTCCATCTCGTCATTGGTCACCGCGATACACCCACTCGTCCAGTTGTAGCGCTGGGCCTCCTCCGGCGGTTCGCGATTGTTGTTGGGAAAACCGTGGATCATGATGCTGCCGCCGGGATCGACCCCCAGCTCGCGGGCGCGACTGACATCATCCAAATTCGGATAGGAAATATGGATGGCCTTGTAAAACCGGCTTTCCGAACGTTTGTAGTCTAGCCAGTAGCGCCCTTCGGGGGTTCGATCGTCACCCCGATACGCCTTGTGCCCCCACGGACGCGAACCCAACGCCACTTTGAACTCGCGAAAAGTCTGTCCCCCGCGCACTAACAACAACTTGCGCTCGGACTTCTTCACCAGCACCAGATCCGCCTTGAGGCCGTAAGTCGAATAACCATGGGCATTGCTGAACATCGACAGCAGCAACAGGGCAATGGCGTACTTCATGGGGGCTCCATTTCCGGGGAATTTCAGGCGGACATTTTCTTGCAGTGTAGCCAAGCACAATCCGAACCGTTGACGGCGTAAAGAGATTTTGAAAAGTTGATGGCGAAATCGCCCGCACAACGTGCCACCGTTCACAACGCTCCGGCCGCTTCGCGCAGGTCGAGGCTGGACATCGCGACCGCGATGGCTATGCTCGCCATATGCCTGTCTGGAGCCTGCAATGTCTGTTACCCAACTCCCTACCCGATCCCTCCTTTGGCTTTCCACCGCACTTTGTGCGGGCACGATCCTCGTCGGTTGCCAGACCACCACCCATAACGCACCCCCGCCCGCCATGTCGCTGCTGGGAAACATCGTGGTTCTGCGGCCAGAGGCGGCGGCATTGCTGCTGGACGAGGCGCAGACGCGCTCGGTCCTGTATGCGCAGTATCAGGAGTGGCGTGCGGTGCGCTATCGCATTGGCGGACTCACCAAGGGCGGTATCGATTGTTCCGGTTTTGTCTACGTGACATTTCGCGATCGTTTTGGCATCGCCCTGCCACGCAGCAGCGATGAACAAGTGGTACTCGGTCGCAAAATCGATGAGACCGAATTGCGCACCGGCGACCTGGTATTTTTCCGCACCGGTCGCAGCGATCGCCACGTCGGCATCTTTTTGGAAGACCGCAAATTCCTGCACGCATCCACGCGCAAGGGCGTAATGATTTCGAGTCTCGACGATATCTACTGGTCGAAAGAGTACTGGCGCGCAATCAGTCTGAAGTCGTAGGCACCACAGAAATCAAAAAGGCAGCGAAATCGCTGCCTTTTTGTGTGAAGCAACATCTCTCAATGAGAAATGCGGGTGGTGCCGTTGACGCTGACCACACGCACGCGATCGTTGATGCGAAACACTTCACCCTCGGTCAGGGCCTGCACATAGGCATAGGTCTGGCCGCTATCCTCTTTTACGGTGATTTCGACACCCTCTGCGCGGGTGATACCTTCTTCACTAGCAGCACCGAGCAAACCGCCGGCCACTGCGCCGAGTACAGCTGCAACATAACTGCCTCTGCCGCCACCTACCGTGCTACCCGCAATCCCACCGACAACGGCACCGGCACCGGTTCCAATCGGCGATTTGGTACCCTCGATTTTTACCGGTCGCAACGCGGTAATGGTCCCCATGCGCACAGACTGCGGACGCCCGACATCATCGCGCGAATACACATCGCCACTCTGACTGCTCACGCAACCCGCCAGCCCCGCCGCGAGTGTCGACAGCAGCGTCATCAGTACCAGCATCTTACGCATGACTTTCTCCTTGGTTGTCCAGTGCAGCGGTAGCGCAACAAAACTACCGCCGCCGTTTCGATGGGCCGACTCTAGCCCCGCAAACGCATCAATACAACGGCAGCTGCGGGATGGCACGCGCCAGCACACAGATAATTTTCAATTCAGTCGATATTCAGCTGCAAAAGCCTGCAATACAGAGCGCGGAATTTTTACCTCATCCCACTCTCCAATAAGATACGGTTCTCCCTTCGGTTTCAGGTATTAACATTTCCAATGATGAAAACTTTCAGGTCTGCCCTGTTCGTGCTGAGCGGCTGCATGATTCTCGCACCGATGGCGACGCCTCAGACCTCAACGCCATCAGCAGCCACACCTCAATCATCGACGCCTCAACCATCGGCACCACAACCGCCTAACGATTGGCAGCCTTTCGTCACCGGCATGCTGGATCTGGCAACCGGTGAACTCAGCACCGCGCTGGCACAGGCTTATGCCACACATATTTCATCGGCACGGCCATTGCCGGACGAAGTGAAACGTTTTTTACGGGGGCTCATTCCCGATGAATTTATCGAACGCGCACGTTTCACCGTCAGCAATGACTCGCTGACGCTGCCCGGTATTCTTAATCAGGGCAATCGCGCTTACTTGGAACAGGACAACGCGGTATCGATCGACAATCTGGTTATTTTCAGTCGCGAACCGACATTTGAATCAGCAACGGACGCACGCTGGTGGGCACATGAACTCGGACATCACATGCAATACAAACGTTGGGGCGGCATTCCCGGTTTTGCGCGGCAATACGTACTGGATTTTCAGGGAGTCGAACGGGAGGCGGAAACTTACGGGGAGCAGGCCATAGAAAAATATGTCGATCAACATCGCTGAGGAGCGACTGTCCACACCTGGACAGCCACACCGCAGCGATCGCCGATTCAGATGCGCTCGAACAACGCAGCGATCCCCATACCACCGCCGATACACATCGTTGCCACCGCGTAGCGGCCCTGCACACGCTGCAACTCGTGGATGGCCTTGACACTGATGATGGCGCCGGTGGCACCGACCGGATGCCCCAGCGAAATGCCGCTACCGTTGGGGTTTACCTTTTCGCCCGGTAAATCCAGTTCGCGTGCGACGGCCAATGCCTGCGCTGCAAATGCCT
>JBEVMI010000396.1:0-11246 GCA_040508685.1 Spongiibacteraceae bacterium | reverse complement strand
CAGAAACTGCGCGAGCGCGCGGCTGCGGCACCGGTGGTCGCAACTGCCGAGGTGGTTGCAGCGGAAGAGGCGATGTTGGTCGAATCCGAGCCGGCGGTTGAAATAGTGCCACTGGATTTGCCGGAAGTGATCTTCCGCGCCTATGACATTCGCGGTCTCGCCGACAGCGAACTCAGCGATGACGTCGTTTACGAGATCGCGCTGGCGATCGGCAGCGAAGCGGTCGACCGCGGCCAGCAGGAAATCATCGTCGCTCGCGACGGCCGGCTGTCCAGCGAGCGTATCTGTAATGCGCTGGTGCGCGGGTTGCGCGACAGCGGCCGCGATGTCATCGACATCGGTCTGGCGCCGACGCCGCTGCTGTATTTTGCGACGCATCAGCTCAGCACCCAGAGTGGTGTCGTTGTCACCGGCAGTCACAATCCCGGTGAATACAACGGCCTCAAAATCGTTCTCGCCGGCCGGGCGCTGTCCGGGCGGGCGATTCAGGGGTTGCGCGAACGCGCGCTGGCGCGCCGTTTTACGCAGGGCAAAGGCAGTTATCGCATCGCCGCCATCGAAGACAGTTATATCGATTACATCGTCAATGATGTCGCCATCGCGCAGCCGTTAAAAGTGGTGATCGACGCTGGTAACGGTGTCGCCGGCGTGGTTGCGCCGCGGTTGTTCCGCGAGCTGGGCTGCGAAGTGATACCGCTTTATTGCGAGATCGACGGACGTTTCCCCAATCATCATCCCGACCCCACCGTTGCCAGCAATCTCGCCGAACTGGTGCGCGTGGTGCGCACCGAAGGCGCCGATCTGGGTATCGCATTCGACGGTGACGGCGACCGCGTCGGCGTGGTCACGGCGAGCGGAAAAATCGTGGCGGCCGATCGCCTGCTCATGGTGCTGGCGCAGGACGTGGTATCGCGCAACCCCGGTGCCGATGTGTTGTTCGACGTGAAATGTTCGCGCGTGCTGAACGGCGTCATCAGCAGTTTCGGCGGTCGTCCGATCATGTGGAAAAGCGGCCACTCCTTCATGAAGGAAAAAATGGCGGAGACGGGCGCATTGATCGGTGGCGAATTCAGCGGCCATATTTTCTTCAACGAACGCTGGTTCGGTTTTGATGACGGTCTTTACGCCGCCGCGCGCCTGATCGAGATTCTCAGCACCACCGATCCCGATCTCGACAATCATCTGTCCGCGCTGCCGCAGACGGTGAGCACGCCGGAACTCAAGCTGGTCGCTAGCGACGGGGCCAAGTTCGACATCATCAGTCGTCTCGCCGCAGAAGGTCGTTTCGGCGAGGGCAAAATCACCACGCTGGATGGCGTGCGGGTCGATTATCCGGATGGCTGGGGGTTGGTGCGCGCGTCGAATACCACGCCGGCGCTGGCACTGCGTTTTGAAGCCGACAGCGACGCCGCACTGGCGCGTATTCAGGAAGTGTTCCGCGAACAGCTCGCTGCGATTGATCCGGGTCTCGCGTTTGGTTTCTAATACGCGGCTTTCGCATACGTCCCCTTCGAGTATGCCCCGCGCCACACCGTTTTTTTCTCTCGCATCCTAATGAGGCCGACCATGTCGCTGAGTCGCGAAGCCGCTGCCAACGTTGCCCAGGTATTGTCCGAGGCGCTGCCTTACATTCAGCGCTTCACCGGCAAAACCATCGTCGTTAAATTCGGCGGCAATGCAATGGTTGCCGACAATCTGACCGCGAGTTTTGCGCGTGATGTGGTGCTGATGAAAACCGTCGGCATGAATCCGGTGGTGGTGCACGGCGGTGGTCCGCAGATCAACGATCTGCTCGAAAAGCTCAACATTCAATCCCGCTTCGTCAACGGCATGCGGGTCACCGACAGTGCGACCATGGATGTGGTCGAAATGGTGCTTGGTGGCAGTGTGAACAAGGCGCTGGTGACATTGCTCAATCGCAGTGGCGGCAAAGCCATCGGCATTACCGGCAAGGACGGCGGTTTTATTCGCGCGAAAAAAATGACTGTGACCCATAAAACACCGGAAATGGCGGTGCCTGAAATTATCGATATTGGTCAGGTTGGCGAAGTTGAGAGTATCGACACGGCGATTATCGACACCTTGGTGAGCAGTAATTTTATTCCAGTGATCGCGCCGATCGGTTTCGACGACAGCGGTGCTTCCTACAATATCAATGCCGATCTGGTCGCCGGCAAGGTCGCCGAAGTTTTAAAGGCCGAAAAGTTGATGCTGCTCACCAATGTCGCCGGCCTGATGGATAAAGATGGCAAGGTGTTGACCGGGCTTTCCACGCAGCAGGTCGATGGCCTGATTGCCGACGGCACCATTTACGGCGGCATGCTGCCGAAAATTCAATGTGCTCTGGACGCGGTGAAAGGCGGCGTTACCAGTGCGCATATCATCGACGGCCGGGTGCCGCACGCCGTGCTGCTGGAGATTTTCACGCACGAAGGTGTCGGCACGCTGATCAGTAATCGGCGCCGCTGACACGGCGTAATGCATACGGATTACGTCGGCGTAACTTTGAATAAAACGCCGGTATTTGCCGACAGCCGCAATTGCTGCGGCGGACTGCAATCGCTAGGATGGCTGGCCCTCAAATAAACTGTTTTGTCATGATCAAGCGCAATTCCCGCCGCCAACATATTCTCGAAGCGCTCGCGCACATGCTCGAAGTGAGCCCTGGCGAGCGCATTACCACCGCAGGCCTCGCGCGCGTGGTAGGGGTTTCCGAAGCGGCGCTGTATCGTCATTTTCCCAGCAAATCCAAAATGTTCGAAGGGCTCATCGAATTTATCGAAGAGACCGTGTTCACCCGCGTGTCGACCATCGTGGTCGAAGAACATACCGCGCTTGCCCGCTGCGAAAAAATTGTTGCGCTGGTGCTGGCGTTTGCCGAGCGCAACCCCGGTATCAGCCGCATTTTGACCGGCGATGTGCTCACCGGCGAAACCGAACGGCTGCGCACACGTGTCGTGCAGTTTTACGATCGCCTGGAAACGCAGCTGCGGCAAATTTTGCGGGAGGCCGAATTGCGCGAAGGCATGCGTACATCGGTGCCGGTATCGGTGTCGGCGAATTTATTGATGTCGGTGATGGAGGGGCGTATCGGCCAGTTCGTGCGCAGCGAATTCAAACGCAAGCCCACGGAATACTGGGCGGAGCAATGGCCGGTATTGATGGAGGGTTTTTTCAAGCCGGTGCTGGTGGCGCGCGCGGCGCCGTAATTGCTTTGCGCCGTTATTCCGATTGTGTTTCGGCGGATTTACGCCGCATTTCGACGACGTCCCGCAGGGTCTTAAAGCGTTCGATATCGCGCTCGTAACTCAGTCGCGTTGCATCCTTGTCGTGGCGCTGCTGTTTTATCGATTCCTCGACGACACCAATTTCTTTTTTCAGCGCAGCGATATTGCTGGTGATCGGTGCGGGCACGGTCTGGCCACGACGCTCGATATCGGCCGCGCGCGCCTGTTCGTCCTCGATCTGGATTTTGGTGGTGCGCAGATTGCTTTGCAGGATGTTGAGGCGTACGTCGAATTCGGCCAGCGCGCGGTCGCGGGCCTCCTCGATATCGCGCGGAGTGCTGTAGCGCAACAGCAGGCGTTTATCCCACTCTTCCTGAAAACGTTTTGCATCGGCCGCCTGACGCTGGCGTTTGCCTTCTTCGCCGCTCAACTGGCGCGGCACCACTTGAATTACGCGCAGGTCGCGGGTCAACACTTCATAGCCGTTCTTTACGAATTCCGGCGGCACGCGATCGTCGACGGCAGTGACACCTTTATCGTTTTTATAGCGATAGAGGACTCTCTCGGCATTTTTTTCCTGCGCATAACCGGCAGTGGTAACTGCTAACAGGAGTATCAGTGGCAGACATCGCCATACATTGATTTCAGTAACGGTTTCCGCGGCGGCGGTGCGTTTCGTTCTTTTGCCAATTTTCATGCCGTCCAATTCCTTCACGCTCACACACCGTATTGTGCCCGATAGCGCTGCACCTGCTGCAGGCGTTCGGACTGGCCGCTCTGTTCGAGAAATTGCAGAATGTTGTCGAGGCTGATAATGCTCAGGACCGGGATGCCGTAATCCCGTTCGACTTCTTGAATTGCCGAAAGCTCACCGCGCCCGCGCTCGCGACGATCGAGACCGATAATGACGCCGGCGGGTTCGGCGCCGGCGTTGCGAATAATGTCGATCACTTCGCGCACGGCCGTGCCGGCGGTGATGACGTCGTCGACGATCAGCACGCGGCCCTGCAGTGGCGCCCCCACCAGCGTGCCGCCTTCGCCGTGATCCTTGGCCTCTTTGCGGTTGTAGACATAGGGCAGATCGCGCCCGTGTTGTGCGGCGAGTGCGCACGCCGTGGTAGCGACCAGGGGAATACCTTTGTATGCCGGGCCGAATAACACGTCGAACGCGACCGTCGTGTCGGCCAGCGCTGCCGCATAACAGCGCCCGAGCTCCAGCAGGGCGCCGCCGGTACAGAAACGTCCCGCATTAAAGAAGTAGGGGCTGGCACGGCCGGATTTCAGGGTGAATTCGCCAAACTGCAGGGCTTCGCGTGCGAGCGCGAGTTCGATAAATTTCTGCTGATAGGGGTGCATGACGGCTCTGGTCAAAGGCTGCTCAGGTTTCACAATCGCGGCATTCTACCCCAGTGGCGGTATCGGCGCGGCGCGTGCGCGGCGATGAAATTTACCGCGATCGGTTTCCGTACGGGCACGCGGCTCGGGTATCATGGGCGCCCTACGTCTGCGAGGCGATCATGCGAATTATCAGTTTTTGTGCCGACTCCATCAAAGATGCTGCAAAACGCGGCTTCTTTGACTGGGCTTTGGATCAGGACGCCGATTTCATTTGTGTCCAGAATCTGGGGGCGCAGGAATACGATCTGCAGGATTCGGTGTTTTTCCCGGACGGCTACAACGCGTATTTCTTCGATTCGGCTGAGCGCAATAGCAACGGCGTTGCGCTTTACTGTCGCGAAATGCCCAAAGCCATCATGACCGGCCTCGGTTTTGTCGATTTCGATATGGAAGGCCGTTACATTCAAGCGGACTTCGGTCGCATCAGTGTCGGCTGTCTGTTGGCGCCAAGCGCACATCCCTCAAGTAGAGAGGGGCACGACCCCAAAGCGCAGTCGCGCAAAAATCGTTTCTTCGAGCAGTACCAGGCGCACCTCAACAAGGTGCGCAACAAACGCCGCGAATTTTTTATCTGCGGCAACTGGGAAATTGCGCATCGCCCCGAAGACATTCAGGACCGCGTCAAAAATCGCGACTGCTCCGGCGCGCTGCCGGAAGAACAGCAGTGGATGGATCGTCTTTTCAGCGAACTGAATTACGTCGACGCCTATCGCGAAGTGAACAGCGACCCGGATGAATACACCTGGTGGCCGGATGGCAATCGCGAAGAAGACGGCTGGCGTGTCGACTATCAAATCGTGTCCGGTGGTCTGCGCAACACCATCGAATACGGGATGATTTATAGGAAGCAGGAATTCGGCCGACACGCACCGGTCATCATGGATTTTGATTACGAGCTGGAGCAGCGCTGAGGCTGCTCCCTTTGACGGTGTTCTTACATTTATTCGTTGGCGGCTAAAGCTGCCCGCTGCGCAGCAAATAAATCATTCGTGCCGGAGCGCGCCAGGGCCAGCATAGCTTCCAGTTCCTGCGTCGAAAACGGTGTGCCTTCCGCGGTGCCCTGGATCTCGACGAAACCGCCATCCTCCGTCATGACAATATTCATATCGGTTTCAGCGCTTGAATCCTCGGTGTAATCCAGGTCGAGCACTGGCGTGCCATTCACCACGCCGACCGATACCGCTGCGACCATTTGTTTGAGCGGTTGCGCGAATGCCGACAGCTGGCCGCGCTCACGCAGTGTATTCAGTGCGTCCGCGAGTGCGACGCAGGCCCCGGTGATTGCCGCGGTGCGGGTGCCGCCATCGGCCTGAATCACATCGCAGTCGATGGTGACGGTGAACTCGCCGAGTTGTTTCATATCCATCGCCGCGCGCAGAGATCGGCCGATCAATCGCTGGATTTCGACAGTGCGCCCGCCCTGCTTGCCCTTGGCGGCTTCACGGTCCATGCGGGTATTGGTCGAGCGCGGCAACATGCCGTATTCGGCGGTGACCCAGCCTTCACCCTTGCCGCGCAGGAAGCGTGGTACGCCTTCTTCAATGCTGGCCGTGCAGATGACCTGGGTGTCGCCGAAAGCGACCAATACCGAGCCTTCGGCGTGTTTGGTGAAGTGGCGTGTTATGCGTATCGGCCGCAGTTGTTGTGGTGTTCTTCCGTTAGCTCTGTGGTTAGGCCTGGCGCCTGCGCTCATGGTGTATACCTTGAAAAACCTGCGCAATACGCTGCGCGAACTGTGTCGGGTGAACCGGCGAAGGCGCGCATTATACATGCGCAAAACGCAGGCGCCGGGCTAGAATGCCCGCGTTCCGTTCCGATTGGTGGTAGCGCGTCGAATGCCCTGGTTTGCTCATTTATCGATTGATTGGATCACAGAGATTTAGCGATGACTTTCAGCATGACGGCTTTTGCGCGCGCCGGTGGCGATTACCCGTGGGGCGCACTGGTGTGGGAAATCCGTTCGGTCAATCACCGTTATCTCGAGCCGACTTTCAAGATGCAGGATTCGTTGCGCAGTCTCGAATCGGAGTTGCGCGACAAGCTGCGTCTACGCGTCAATCGCGGCAAGATCGAATGCAGCCTGCGTTTGCAGCGTGCTGCCAATACCGGGTCCGCGTTAAATGTTGATGAAAATCGGCTCGCGCAATTGCTGGCGCGCGCGCAACAGGTGCAGGCTTTGTTGCCGGCGTCGTCGGTATTAAATCCGCTCGAAATACTGGCGTGGCCGGGCGTGTTGGTTGAGGCCGAAACCAACGAGGAAGTTATTGCGCAGGCGGCGGGCGTTGTGTTCGAGCAGGCGTTGTTGCAATTGGTGGAGCACCGTGCCCGCGAGGGTGCGGCATTGCGCATGATTATCGAACATCAGCTCGACGGTGTCGCCGCAATTGTCGAGCGTGTACGCAAACGGCTGCCGCAATTGCTCGATGCACAGCGTCAGAAATTGCACGATCGGCTGCGCGAATTGTGCAGCGAGGTCGATGCGGGTCGCGTCGAGCAGGAAATTGTGTTGCTTGCACAGAAAAGCGATGTCGAGGAAGAGCTCGATCGTATCGGTACGCATTTGCAGGAAGTACGGCGGGCGCTGATGTCGCAAGAACCGTGTGGGCGGCGGCTCGATTTTCTGATGCAGGAACTCAATCGCGAGGCGAATACGCTCTCCTCGAAATCCATTGCCAGCGATACGACGCAGTCGGCGGTAGATTTAAAAGTGCTGGTCGAACAGATGCGCGAGCAAGTCCAGAATATCGAATAATCCCTTGCGTAGAACATCGCTCACGAGATCGCCATGAGTATTTGCCCCGGCAATTTATTTATCATCTCGGCACCGTCCGGTGCCGGTAAAACCACCCTGGTCAATGCCTTGTTGCAGCGAATGCCAAGCGTCAAGGTGTCGGTCTCGCACACTACGCGCGTGCAGCGACCCGGTGAGCAGGATGGCATCAATTACCATTTTGTATCGCGTGCACAGTTTCAGCAGTTGCACGATGCCGGTGATTTTCTCGAATCCGCCGAAGTATTCGGCAATTGTTACGGCACCTCTCAGCGCTGGGTGCGCGATACACTGGCGACCGGTGTCGATGTGGTGCTCGAAATCGACTGGCAGGGTGGGCAACAGGTAAGACGGTTGCTGCCCGACGCCATTTCGATTTTCGTGTTGCCACCGTCGCGGGCGACGCTGGAGCAGCGCCTCACCGGCCGTGGCCAGGATGACCCGCAGGTCATCGCCGGTCGTATGGCCAAGGCGGTCGATGAAATGTCGCATTTTGCCGAAGCGGATTATCTGGTGGTCAACGACCGCTTCGAGGTCGCGCTCGACGAGATCTGTGCGGTGGTTACAGCGTCGCGGCTGCGGCTCGGCAGCCAGCAGCGACGTCACGACGATCTGCTGGCGTCACTGCTTGCGTAGATTGGCGCCTGGCGTGAGCCGCCGGTGCCGAAAAAGCCGCCGATAATGAGTATCCGCAAGTCGCCAGCCCGGTTCTGACAGGGCCGGTCCACGTGCTACACTGCTCGCCCTTTGGCCGGCACGTGCCGGTTAGTTATCGATTTTGAATACTATTATTTCGGAGTAAGTCATGGCCCGCATCACCGTGGAAGATTGTCTCGACAAGGTGGAAAACCGTTTTGAACTGGTGATGGTCGCCAGCAAACGCGCCCGCCAGATCGCCGTCGGTGGCAAGGATGCACTGGTGCCGGAGGACGGCGACAAGCCGACTGTGCTGGCGCTGCGCGAAATCGCGGAAGGCCTGATCAATCGCGAGCAGATCATGAGGGTCGAGCGCGAAGTCGAAGAAGAGCAGGCGGCAGCCCTGGAAAACATGAATGCCAGCCTTAATAATCTGGAGGAACAGCAGCCAGACGTGTAATTCATCGGGCGGGGGGTTGGTCGAATGCATCAATACAGCATTTTTCCGCAGCCCGGCGCGGCAACCCCCAACGCGCATAGCATCGACCTGCTCAGCGAAACGTTAGCCACCTATCTCTCCGCCGAGCAGGTTATTCAGGTCCGCCGCGCCTACTTCTATGCGGAAGAAGCGCATAGCGGCCAGTCCCGCCGCACAGGCGAACCGTACGTCACCCACCCGCTTGCCGTTGCTGTAATACTCGCCGACATGCACATGGACCATCAAAGCCTGATGGCCGCCATGCTGCACGATGTGATCGAAGATACCGGTATCACCAAAGACATGCTCAGCAGCCAGTTCGGCGACGCCGTCGCGGAGCTGGTCGACGGTGTGTCCAAGCTGACCCAGATCGAATTCCAGTCGCGCGCGGAACAGCAGGCCGAAAATTTTCAGAAGATGGCGCTGGCGATGGCGCGCGATATCCGCGTCATCCTGGTCAAGCTCGCCGACCGTTTGCACAACATGCGCACCCTTGGCGTGTTGGCTCCCGACAAACGCCGCCGCATAGCCCGCGAAACCCTCGAGATTTATGCGCCGATCGCGCAGCGTCTCGGCATGCATATGATGCGGGTCGAATTCGAGGATCTCGGGTTTGCGGCGATGCACCCGATGCGCTTCGATCGCATTCGCGCCGCCGTCAAATCGGTGCGCGGCAATCGCACGGAATTGCTCGAAAAAATTCGTGGCGCAGTTGAACAGTATCTGCAGCAGGAAGGTCACAGCGCGCGCGTGATCGGCCGCGAAAAACATCTGTACAGCATCTACAAAAAAATGAAAACGAAACGGAAATCGTTTTCCGAAATCATGGATATCTACGCGTTCCGGATCGTCGTGGACAGTGTCGATACCTGCTATCGCGTGCTCGGATGCGTGCATTCGCTGTACAAACCCGTCGCCGGGCAATTCAAGGATTACATCGCAATCCCGAAAGCCAACGGTTACCAGTCACTGCACACGGTGTTGTTCGGCATGCACGGCGTGCCCATCGAAATCCAGATTCGTACCGAAGAGATGGAAGAGATGGCGAACAACGGTATCGCCGCGCACTGGCTCTACAAAAATTCCGGCGGCGAAGCCAGTGGCAGTCATGCGCGTGCGCGCCGCTGGGTGCAGGGCCTGCTCGAAATGCAGCAGCGCGCGGGCAACAGTCTCGAATTTATCGAGAACGTAAAAATCGATTTGTTTCCCGATGAAATTTACGTATTTACGCCGAAGGGCGAAATTCTCGAATTGCCGCAGGGCGCAACGCCGATCGATTTCGCCTACAGCGTGCATTCGGATGTTGGCAATTCCTGTGTCGCCTGTCGTATCAATCGTCGACTGGCGCCGTTGTCTGAACATTTGCAGAGCGGGCAGACCGTTGAAGTCATTACCGCGCCCGGCGCACAGCCGAGTCCGGCATGGCTGAACTTCGTCGTCAGTGCGCGAGCGCGCACGGCGATTCGCCACTTTCTCAAGCACTCGCGTAAAACCGAGTCGCTGGCGCTCGGCAAACGCATGCTGGAAAAGGCGCTGAACAGTTTCGATTCATCGCTGCAGAGTATTTCCGACGAACAGAAACAGCGCGTGCTGCGCAATACCGGGGTCGATCAGTTCGACAAAGTGCTGGAAGAGATCGGGCTCGGCAATCGCGTGTCCTTTATCACCGCCCGCCAATTGCTGAGCCGCGCAGACGCCGATGTCAGTGCCGCGGCGCAGGAGCCGCTGGTGATTCACGGCACCGAAGGTTTCCTGATCAACTTCGCCAAATGTTGTCTCCCGATCCCCGGCGATCCCATCGTCGGGTTGATCAGCTCGGAAAAAGGCATGGTCGTGCACAACGAAACCTGCCACAACAGCGCGGAAATGCGCGACAAACCCGAGCGCCTGATACCGCTGCGCTGGGCTGACGATATCAGCGGCGAATTCTCGTGTGAGCTGCGTGTCGATTTGGAAAAAAGCCGTGGCGCGATTGCGTCATTGGCGACGCGCATCACCGGTGTTGATGCCACCATCAAACGCATCAGCGTCGACGACGACGATCCGCGCGTCAGCGTGGTGCGGCTGGTGATCGGCGTTCGCAACCGGATTCATCTGGCGAGCGTGATGAGGCGCGTGCGCACGATCAAAGGTGTTACCAAGGTCGCGCGTATCCGCCACTAAGCCTTCAAGTAGCTGCATTTGCCGCGCGATGTCTTGGCGCGCCACCGGTAACCAATGCGATGGGTTGCTTCATGATTATTCTCGCGCCATAAAACGGATTGCATTCTGTGGCGGCAGTCGCGCGGGGTCCAATGCTGCCGGGTTACAATTCTGTTATTTGCGCGCCTGTCATTCCCCTCGCTTGCCCTGCCCGGAGTATTGCCGTGAACAAATCCCGCACCGTTATTTCCACCCCGAATGCACCCGCCGCAATCGGCCCGTATTCGCAGGCGATCAAAGTGGGCGACACGGTTTATCTGTCGGGCCAGATTCCGCTCGATCCGCAGAGCATGCAAATGGTCAGTGGTGACATTGAAGTGCAGGCCACGCAGGTATTTCGCAATCTCGGCGCGGTGGCGGAAGCCGCGGGTGGGTCATTGAATGATGCGGTGAAGGTCAATATTTCACTGACCGATCTCGGCGATTTTGTCCGCGTCAACGACGTCATGAAGCAGTTCTTTCAGGAACCGTATCCCGCGCGCGCCTGTGTACAGGTTGCAGCACTGCCCAAGGGCGCGCAGGTTGAAATCGAGGT
>JBEVMI010000368.1:0-6459 GCA_040508685.1 Spongiibacteraceae bacterium | reverse complement strand
GAGAAAGGCGTGGACATAAATTTTCTGCGCGCCGCGCTGCGCGGCCATGCGCACCATGGCGTGGATATGATTTTCGTGGCTGTGCACGCCACCGCTCGACAGCAGTCCGAGCACGTGCACGGCTTTGCCGGACTGCGCAACTTTATCGATAGCGCTGACATAGGCCGGGTTGGCGATGAACTCGCCGCTGGCGATCGCCTGGTCGATGCGGGTGATGCTCTGGAAGTCGACTCGGCCCGAACCGAGACTCATATGGCCGACTTCAGAATTGCCGAACTGGCCCACGGGCAGGCCGACATCCAGGCCCGAGCCCGAAATCAGCGTGTGCGGCGCTGTCGCCCACAGCTGGTCCCAGGTCGGAGTATTGGCGTGATGAATCGCATTGTCTTTGGGTTCCTCGCGGTAACCCCAGCCATCCAGAATAACCAGCACGACGGATTTTTTGCCAACGACGGGGTGGGGCACAGTACTCATGGCAACTCGCAAACGACAGGGGGGCGGACCGCATGGCAGTCCGAACGATCAGTTCGCACGGACGACGCTTGCTGCGGACATACCGCTAATAATGGAGCGCGGCAAAAAAAGATGTCCCGGATTGTAGCCTGAGCCCCGGGTATGCACCAAGAACACCGTGGGCCGGGCATTGGCGCGGCTGGGCAAGCTCCATGTGCCGTGTATACTTGGCACCCTTTTTTGCAGCAACGTTCGGTTCTGGCGGGCGTCGCGCTGGCGATTGATGAGTTTTTTATGGAATTGTTTTTAGAGTTTTTGACGCAGCAATGGCAGTTGGCTTCGGCGCTGCTGGTCTGTGTGCTGCTGCTGGCGTTTCATGAGTCCCGTCGCGGCGGTCAAAAAGTCACATCTAATCAATTGGTGGCGATGGTCAATGGACAGCAGGCGGCCGTGGTCGATTTGCGCGAGCCGGCAGAGTTTCGCAAGGGTCACATAGTCGATGCCATCAATATCCCCGCCGCGAAAGTGACGGAGCGTTGGGCCGAGCTGGAAGCACTGCGTGAAAAACCGCTGATTCTGGTGTGCAAGCTGGGCCAGCACTCGTCCGCGGTGGGGAAGCAGCTGATCGCCAAGGGTTTCGACAAGGTGCATCGACTCGGCGGCGGTATTTCCGAGTGGCAGGCTTCGCAGCTTCCTGTGGTCAAAGACTAACGAGTCAGCTGGTCACGGATTCATTCAATGGTTACGCCCATGGTTGCTGGTTCGGTCGTGACCGGTGGGCGTGAAGTGAAGGTGTCATGGCTCCGGTAACGATTTATACGACGCGTTATTGTCCGTACTGCATTCGCGCGAAACATTTACTGGAGCGCAAGGGTGTCGGTTTCAGGGAGATCGCGGTGGATGGACAGCCTGCGCTACGGCATGAAATGGAAGAGCGCAGCGGGCGTTTTACAGTGCCGCAGATATGGATTGGCGCGCAGCATGTCGGTGGCTGTGATGAATTGCACGAACTGGAGCGCCGCGGCGAATTGAATTCGCTGCTGAACAGCGACAGTCACTGATCTTACGATTGCAATGTCACTAAATCGAAGCGCACTTGATCTAAACGTAAAGTTTTCTTCAACATGGGCCGCGTAGCATGCGCGACCCGATTTATATAAAGACGGGGAACATCATGGCGGAAACCAACGCAGCACAAGCCGAGCAGCAATTTGCGCTGCAGCGCATTTACATCAAAGACGCATCGTTCGAAGCGCCGCTGGGCGCCCAGGCTTTTACCAAACAGTGGCGGCCGCAGGTTCAGGTCGATCTCAACACGCAAAGCAGTCGCGTTGCTGACGACAATTACGAAGTGGTGCTGACCGTTACGATCACCGCCAAGCTGGACGATGAAACCGCATTTCTGATCGAGGCCGAGCAGGCGGGATTGTTTTTGGTGAAAGGATTGGAAGGCGAGAATCTGCGTCAGGTGCTGGCCATCATGTGCCCGACGATTCTGTTCCCGTATGCCCGCGAAACCATCGACGCCCTGGCACTGAAAGGCAGCTTCCCCCCCTTGATGCTGCAGCCGGTGAATTTTGAAGCGTTGTATGCTCAGGCACGGCAGCAAGCGGAACAACAGGCCGCGCCCAGCGTCCAGTAATCGGCTCAACCACCGTTTATGTGAAATGAATTGTGCGGCGGGGCTCAGGCCCCGCCCACGAATTCCAATTGTCGCCACGCCTCGAACACCACCACGGCGACACTGTTCGATAAATTCAAGCTGCGGCTTTCGGCGCGCATCGGCAGGCGCAAAACCTGCTCGCCGGGCAGGCTTTGCAATAGTTCCCGCGGCAAACCGCGACTTTCCGGTCCAAATACAAAAGCATCGCCCGCTGCAAATTGCGTGGTGAATGGCGATTGTGTGCCTTTCGTGCTCAGCGCAAAGAAACGCGCGGGTTTAATGGTGGCCAGGTAATCGTCGAATGACGCGTGTACCGCGACATCCGCCCACTCGCGATAGTCGAGTCCGGCGCGGCGCAGCAGTTTGTCTTCCAGCGTAAATCCCAAAGGCTCGATTAAATGCAGGCGCGCACCGGTGTTGGCACACAGCCGGATCACGTTGCCGGTGTTGGGCGGAATTTCCGGTTCGTACAGCACGACGTCGAACATTTAATTGCTCTCAGGTCGGCCGGTAGACCTTGATGTTGGTGTAACCCTGCTCGACCAGATGCGCTGCGTGGAGCTTGCTCATCACACCTTTGTCGCAATACAGCAGGTAGATTTTGCTGCGGTCGAATTCGGGCGCGCGTGTCTGCAAATCATAAAACGGGATTTTTTCGATGGCGACATTGCCGGCGCGCAGCGGTTTGCGCTCGCTTTCGCTGGGGTGGCGCACGTCGATCACGATCGAGCCGGTCACCGGTGCGACCAGCACGTCGACGGCGACACGGATGGTGTCGTCGTTGGCGACTTCATCGATATTTTGAATGCGGGCGTCGGCGATCGCCTGCTCCAGTATCGCCATGTCGAATTGGGTTTCTTCGTGTTCGACACGCAACAGCTTGGCGCGTGTGGTCGGCTTCACCGATATCACACCGCAGTATTCCGGCATGTGCGCAGCGAAGACATCGGTGCCGATTTCCGTGGCGAGCTGGATGATGTCGCCCTTGCCCATTGTGATCAGTGGCCGCAGCACCAGCATCTCGGTGGCGCGATCGATGGCGGACAGATTCATCAGCGTCTGGCTGGAAACCTGCGCGACGCTTTCGCCCGTGACCAGCGCCTTGGCATCGAACTGCTCGGCAAAATGAGTCGCCGCGCGCAGCATCAGACGCTTCAGAATCACACCCATATGCGAGTCGTCGACTTTCTTCAGGATTTCGGCGACGACATTCTCGAATGGCACGGCAATAAATTTCACGCGCGACGCCGCGCCGTATTGCGACCACAAATAATGCGCAACTTCTTTGACGCCGAGTTCGTGCTCGCGGCCGCCGAGATTAAAGAAGCAGAAGTGCGTGCGCATGCCGCGGCGCATGGTCAGGAAACTCGCGACGGTCGAATCGAAACCGCCCGACATCAGCGACAGCACCGAGTCCTGGCTGCCGACTGGATAACCGCCGAGACCGGGAAAACGCCGGTTGACGATAAACAGGTGGTCGTCACGGATTTCCAGGCGCACGGTTTCGTCGGGGGTGCGCAGGTTGACGCCGCGCGCAGCGGTGTTCTGGTGCAGCCCGCCGCCGATAAATTGTTCGACTTCGGTCGAGGTGAAATTGTGCGTGCCGGCACGTTTGCAACGCACTGCGAAAGTTTTGTCACGCAGGCGTTCGCCCCATAGCGCGAGGGTTTTGGCGTAGGCGTCGTCGAGGTCGACGAAGGGGTATTCCTGCACGTCCAGAAAGTAGGCGATGCCGGGGGTGCGCCGCAGGATGTCGATTACCGGGGTGGCGTCGTCCAGCAGCGTCTCGACGACCAGCTTGTCCCAGTCGCGCTGGATCACGAGGTCGGGGTCCAGGATTTTGAGCTGATGGCGCAAGTTGTCGCGCAGCAGCTTCACCAGTTGCTTGCGCACCGGACGGCTCTTGATGGTGATTTCCGGAAAGAACTTGACGATGAATTTCATAACGCAGGGGCTGGCTGTCGGGCGCGGCATTATACCTGCGCCACAAGTGTGTCGTGGGGTGCAACACTGCACCATGCAGGTGCATTGAAAGACCTTTTGTGGTGCGTGGGTTGGTCTGTGCGCGGATCGATCGCCGCTATTTTTCGGTGATTCAATCATTTGGTGCCTGCTTTGCCGTGGCACAGAGATTGCTCCGCTCGCTCAGCCCTGCAGCACTGGTCGCGGCAGAGCAGTCTCCGCGAATCTATCGCTTTATTTTTCGTGATCTTTATACTTGGCGACCTTCGGCCCGGCGCAGCGCCCGCTCTCTGGGGCAAGAGCTGATTTCCAGCATCGTTCACACGCATATCTGTTCAGAGGAACCAAACAAATGTCAGAGAAAACTCTGCAAATGATCAAAGATAACAACGCGAAGTGGGTTGACCTGCGCTTCACCGATACCAAGGGTAAGGAACAGCACGTCACCTACCCGGCGAGCACGGTAGATGCCAGCACCTTCGTCACCGGCAAGATGTTCGACGGTTCCTCTATCGCCGGCTGGAAAGGCATCAACGACTCCGACATGATTCTGCTGCCGGACGACGCTTCCGCGATCATGGACCCGTTCTTCGACGATCCGACCGTGATCCTCCGTTGCACCATCATCGAACCTGCAACCGGCCAGGGTTACGAGCGCGATCCGCGCTCCGTCGGCGCCCGCGCCGAGGCGTACCTGAAGTCCACCGGCATTGCCGATTCCGCGCTGTTTGGCCCGGAGCCCGAATTTTTCATTTTCGACGATGTGAAATGGCACGCCGACATCTCTGGTGCCAGCTATCAGATCAACTCAAGCGAAGCGGCCTGGTCCTCGAACAAATCCTTCGACGAAGGCAACACGGGTCACCGTCCCGGCGTCAAGGGCGGTTATTTCCCGGTACCGCCGGTTGATTCGCTGCATGACATTCGCGCCGCCATGTGTGATGCGGCCGAGTCGATGGGTCTGGTGATCGAAGTGCATCACCATGAAGTCGCGACTGCCGGTCAGTGTGAAATCGGTGTTGGTGCCAACACGCTGGTGAAAAAGGCTGACGAAGTTCAGGTTCTCAAGTACGCCATTCACAACGTTGCTCACGCTTACGGCAAAACCGCTACCTTCATGCCGAAGCCGCTGGTTGGCGATAACGGTTCGGGCATGCACGTGCACCAGTCGCTGTCGAAAAACGGCGTCAACATTTTCTCCGGCGACGCTTACGCGGGTCTGTCGGAAACCGCTCTGTTCTACATCGGCGGCATCATCAAACACGCGCGCGCATTGAACGCAATCTGTAACCCGGGCACCAATTCCTACAAACGTCTGGTTCCGGGCTTCGAGGCGCCGGTCATGCTGGCTTACTCGGCACGCAACCGTTCGGCGTCGATCCGCATTCCGTACGTGACTAACCCGAAAGCCGCGCGCATCGAAACCCGTTTCCCCGACCCGATCGCCAACCCCTACCTGTGTTTCGCAGCGCTGATGATGGCCGGCCTCGACGGTATCCAGAACAAAATCCACCCCGGCGATGCTGCCGACAAGGATTTGTACGACCTGGAGCCGGAAGAAGCGGCAGAGATTCCGACGGTTTCCGAAAGCTTGGAAATGTCCTTGGCTGCGCTTGATGCAGACCGTTCGTTCCTCACTGCCGGCGGTGTTTTCACCGACGAGATGATCGACGCCTACATCGTGCTGAAGAAAGAAGAAGTGCAAACGCTGAACATGGCCACACACCCGGTCGAGTTCGCGATGTACTACTCCTGTTAAGGACGTCTGTCCGGTGCTCTTTTATTGAGTGCTGTGCCAGATCAAAAAGCCCGCCTTTAGGCGGGCTTTTTGTTGCCTGCTTGCGCCTGTAATGCTGGGGGTGGAAAGGGGTGTGGCGCTTCCACTGATACCGACGGTCCGGTGATAGATGGCGTTCGGCGGGTTTGTGAGATTCGTAAAAGCCAATCACTGATGCGCAGTATTGGTGCGTCTGGCACCATAATGATGGGGTGTTGCGCCGTCGTGGTTCAGGCTGGGGCAGGGCTCGCGACAGCCGCTCGCAAATAGCCCAGCGCCTTCCGCGTTAGCGTGGAAGTTGGTGCGGCGACTGACAATTTGCATTGATGGGCTTATGGTTTGGAACTTGCATTGACCCGCAACACCAGCTGCTCCCCGCCTTTTACGACATTACTGCAGCCTCATTCCGGGGCGCATTTCTACAACTTGCGGGCAGCTTAGAAATCGAGGCGGTAACGGGCCATGTCTGCTTTATCGTATGAAAACCAAGAGCCCCATGAAAATCGACGGACACGACAAGATAAATTAAGCCGATATGAGAGACGCATGGCGCCCGACAATCTGCATACGCGCATTCTCGACAATCTCAAGACGGCGATCCTGC
>JBEVMI010000359.1:0-6106 GCA_040508685.1 Spongiibacteraceae bacterium | reverse complement strand
AGAGGGGTCGGGGGTGAGGGCTTCGCGTCAGATCGCCCTCACCCTAACCCTCTCCCGCGGGGAGAGGGAATTGATTCGGAGTGTCGATGTTGCTGCTTAGAAAATTTTTATCGCTGCTGATTTTGTTCCCGGTCATCGCCCACGCCGAATGGTTCAGCGACACGCGCGCGATCATGGGCACCGCGGTCAGCGTGGAGTTGTGGATGGACGATGCCGCGGCGGCACAGGCGGCAATCGACGCGGTAATGGCGGAGATGCAGCACGTCGATACCAGCATGAGCCCGTATATCGAAACCAGTGAGCTGGCGAAAATCAATCGCGAGGGCAGCCGGCATCCGGTAAAAATTTCCGCCGAGATGATGTCGCTGCTACAACATTCATTGCATTACTCGCGGCTCACCGACGGCGCCTTCGATATCAGCTTCGCATCGGTGGGTTATCTGTACGACTACCGCGAACATATTCAGCCGACACAGCAGCAGATCGACAGCCATCTCGACGCCATCGATTACCGTGCGATCAAACTCGATCCCGATAAAAGCACCGTGCATTTCATGAAGCCGGGCATGCGCATCGATCTGGGTGGTATCGCCAAAGGTTATGCGGTCGATCGCGGCGCCGACATCCTGCTGGCGCGCGGCGTTAAAAATGCGATCGTCACCGCCGGCGGCGACAGCCGGATTATTGGCGACAAGCGCGGTCGCCCGTGGCTGGTGGGGGTGAAAAATCCGCGCGATCGCGACAAGGTGGCCGTGCTGTTGCCGCTCGTGGATACCGCGATTTCCACCTCCGGCGATTACGAGCGTTATTTCATGGATGGCGACCGCCGCGTCCACCACATCCTCAATCCGAAAACCGGCAAATCCGCCAGCGACGTGCAAAGTGTCAGTGTGCTCGCACCGCGGGGATTCGATACGGATCCGCTGACCAAAGTCTTTTTTGTGCGCGGCCTGACGGCGGGCATGACGCTGATCGATAGCTTGCCCGGCGTCGATGCCATCGTTATCGGCAGTGACGGTCTTCTTTATTACTCGAAAAACCTGACACCCCCTCAGTAGAACCAACCGCGTTTTGCGTCCTCTTATAGGTTAATTCCCAATCAGTCTGATGCTTTTTTGCACTGCGTCCTACGTTTGTCACCTATTTCAGTTAGGATGCGCGCCCTGACCCGTTAGATAGTATTCCCCCTACATGCCTGTCACTGCACCAAGCATATTGCCGAAGCAAGTCGATGTTCGCCTGAAATGGGCGGCGATCGGCTGCATCGTTGTCGTTGCCCTGATCGCCTGCGCGCCATTGCTGCTGAAGGGGGCGGTCGATGGTCACAGCATTGAATACAATCTGGTCTGGCTGAAACATTTCTCCGCGCAACTCGCGACGGGTGAGTGGTATCCGCGCTGGTTGATGGGAATGAATCGGGGTGCGGGCAGCCCGGTATTTTTTTATTACGCACCGCTGCCGTTTTACCTCACCTCGCTCGGAGTCGCCCTGCTTCCGTTCCTGACATTAAATGCCCAGCTTGCGGCGGGTGAATGTCTGTTGATCGCGTTGTCGGGTGTCGCCTTCTTTTTATACGCGCGCCACCGTGTAACCAGCGGCCCTGCATTGCTGGCCGCCTGCCTGTACATGTTGTTGCCGTACCATTTCGAAATCGATTTATGGCTGCGCCAGGATCTCGGCGAGCTGACCATCTACATCTGTACGCCACTGATTTTATTGTTTACCGAAAAACTGCTGGATCAGCACACGGTCGAGCAGCGCGGCGCCGTCGCCGGTTTGGCGCTTGCCTATGCCGCGCTGATGTTTTCGCACCTGCCCTCGGGCCTGCTGTTTTCACTGTGTCTCGGCTGTTATGTCGGCGTGCGGCAGCTGCGGCAGTTTTCCCGAGCGGCGCTGCAACAGTTCGCCGTTGCCATTGTCCTCGGTGTGGCGCTCGCCGCGGTGTACTGGGTGCCCGCGCTGTTTACGCAGCAATATATTCAGACCGATAAATTGTGGACGCCGTATTTTGATTTCCACCGCTGGCTGTATCCCGCCAGCAGCGAGCAGGCGAATCCGTTTACGCGACGTTTGATCCTGCTGATCAACCTCACCACGATTCTGTTTACGTTGTTTTGTGCGATGGTGTGGTGGCAGCGCGGCAGGTCGGCCGCTGTCCGACTATTGCCGGCGCTGGTGCTGATGGGCGCGGCGTGGTTTTTGATTTCCCCAGCTTCGGTGTTGCTCTGGGAACACGCGCCGGCGTTGTGGAAAGTGCAATTTCCGTGGCGAGTGGTTTTGGTGATGGATCTCGCGACCGCCATCGCTGCCATGTATGCGCTGCAGGGTTTGCGCGAGCAGGTGCATGCGGGGCGAGTGGTCCTGG
Organism: Spongiibacteraceae bacterium; assembly: GCA_040508685.1. Taxonomy (GTDB): domain Bacteria; phylum Pseudomonadota; class Gammaproteobacteria; order Pseudomonadales; family CAMLJR01; genus CAMLJR01. Next base: position 3,741 of record JBEVMI010000359.1, on the reverse strand, counting down.
GCCTGTCGGCAGCCGGTATTTTGTTGTATTGCCTGGTCAGCGCCGATATCAAAAACACCATCGGTCCGGTCGACAATGCGCGCGCAGTCACCGCGGGATTTTATGCCGTGCGCGATGGCCTCGATGCGCCGGAATACACGACGCCGTGGTCGCATTTGTCGCCGCGCGAGATTGTCAGCAATGACCGGTTGTTCGACGATCAGATTGATTACAACGAAAAAGACGGTGTCGTGCATGTCGTCGAATGGTCGCCGCGCGAAATTGAACTCAACGTCAAATTACAGCGCCCCACCGATCTGGATATCCGCCAATTCTATTTTCCGAACTGGAAAATCGTCGCGCGCGATCTGCATACGGCACTTATTCCCCATCCGGTCAAACACACGGGTCTCATGCGCATTCGCGCCCCCGCTGGGCAGTATCAGTTGAAACTGGCCATGGTGCCGCTGTTGCAGGAATGGATCGGCGGGACGATCAGTGCAATCGCATTGTTGCTGGTGGGTACATTGATTATTTTCAGAAACGGCTCGGCGCGGATTCTACGCGCGGGACGGCGTCATTATTTCCGCAGTTTTCACTCTCGCGGTTTTCGTTCTCGCAACTCTCGCTCTGGGAATTAAGCGTCCTCCAAGCGACCCCGTTAACGGGTTGCAGCGGCGCCAAGCGTACGCCGTTGCAGCGCCAGTACCATAAAGTAAATGCCCAATGCCGCGACCATATGTTTCAGCGAATGCCCGCTGATGACATGCAATTGTTCGTAAGTGGCACCGTCGAAAAACTCCAGCACTTTTGCCAGCGCGTAAGTAACTATCACCAGCCAGAAAAAGCGTGTGCTGTTCAGGCGCGACGGCAACAGCCACAACATCAGCGGAATAAATATCACCGGCACAAACTGCACGGCGGCGTATGGCCGCAGGTCGCCGTGTCCCCGCGCTTCCGTGATGTGCCAGTACAACACCGAAGCGACGCCGATAACGATCAGCGGCAACAGTAATCGCCGCGCCAGTCGCAGATCGATATGTTCGCCGATGATGATGCTGAGGAAGGCCATGAAAGCGATGGTCATCGGCAGCCGATCCCACACCAGCGTCGCGTTGTTGGGCTGCAGGTGGTAATAACCCGATCCCAGCGCGACCAGCGCGGCACCGATAAAAAATATGAGGTAAGCGGGGCGCAGTGCGGGCAGCAATCCGGGCAGTTCGCGTCGACGCAATGTGTAGAGCCCCCACAGTCCGAATAGCAGAAATGGCAGGTTGGAAATGACATTCCAGAAATTCGGGATGCCTGCGCAGTCGCGTGCATCGACGAAGGCGTGATAGCGGAGGTCTTGCGGGATAGCGGGTTGCAGCGCGAGCACGATAACGGCAATCGCGCCCAGCAGGCCGATAACAAGCAATCGTGTGCGAAGATATTTTGCTGAAGCCGGTCCGGTTTGAAAGCCCATGCTGTTGGCCTTTTATTGACCCGGCAATAACGTAGAACTGCCGTTGACCGCCTCTAATACCACACCGACAAATAAAACCGGATCACATCGGCGTCGAACGAATACAGCGGTTCCGTGCCGGGTGTGGTTTTGACGCGCACGTCGCGGAAGTCGTCGTAGTCGAACTGGATACGATCCCACGCGAAATTGATGCTGCCTTTGTCGAAAAACGCGGAACCTTTCTCGCCGAAAAGGTCGCTGCCGAATTCGTAGCTGACGGCGATGCCGAAGGTGGTGGAGTTGAAGGTGCTCAGCTCTTTGTCGCGGGCGTGAAAGTCAAATGCGTTGGCGTAGGGCAGCAGGTCGTAATAAAAGTACGCCTTGTCCTGTTTGTAATAGCGCGTATGGACGTCGAGGATCCAGCCCTTCGGCAGCGGGTGTGTGTACGCGAGATCGAAGGCGTCGGCGCTGATGTCCCAGTCGTCAGTGTAGTGTTTGTATTCGCCTTTCAGCGCGGCGCGGTAGGGCAGGTAATACATGGCGCGCAGCGCGAAGGCATCGCTGTCGCGTGTGGTCGGATAACTGTCTTCGGCGGCGACACGCTGATTGGTCGCGGTATCGAGGAAATAGTCGGACCGATACGGGCTTTTCAGGTAACCGTCGTCGGCAATGTTTTCCCACGACAGCGCCACCAGCAGTTTCGACGTGATGATCTGGCTGACACCGATGCGGTAGGAATAACGCTCCGCCGACTGCTTGAAGCTGGCGTCGCGATTTTTGCGAATGGTGTCGTCGCCGTACGAAAAGCCGAGGCTGACCGTGGTCAGGTCGCCGAAGAAATCCTGGCTGATATCGGCGGTATAGGTATCGGCGGTGTAGTCATTTTCATCGCTGTTGATGTAATTGACCGTCATCAGCGTGCGGTCGTACAAATAATCGACGCCAATACTTTTCTGCGTACGATCCTCGGTATAACCCTGCGGGCTGGCTTGGGTGACGACGTCGATCGACGCGCTGCTGACATAGTCGACGTAGTAGTTGGCATTGATCGATACGGTATCGGCAATATTTTTACGCACCAGCACCGACGGACCATCGACGGTGACGCCGCCGCCTTCGTAACGGTGATACATCGCATCGGCACGTTCTTCCGGCAACACCGCGGCCAATAACGGCGGCGCATTGATGACGAGTAGTGCTGCCATCAGTGCGCGACGATTGGCGCGGCCACTATTTTTTCCGAAAAGTGTTCCGAAAAGTGTTCCGAAAAGAAAGACACGAAAAGTTTTTGACAAGAAATTAATTGCAACCACAGCCACCGCCACCGCCTCCGTCTGCGCCGCGCGCGCTTTCGCGCACATCCCTGACGTGCCCGACATAGGCCGCGTCGATCGGATCGCGTTTAAAACTCATGATGGGGTCGGCGAGATGATTGCGCTCGTAGGGTTTGACCCACGGCTCAGGCATCTTTAAAGACGAACAGCCGCTGCACAACAGTGCAGCGGCCAGCGCGGGTATGGCGATCCGACAGACAGAGCGAGTCATTGTCCTTGCATTACTCCTTGCATCACTCTTTGATGAGCTCCTTGATCTGCTGCTCATAGGTTTGTTCGAGGCCGGGTTTGTAGCCTTTGTGAATGTAACGCATGTTGCCGTCGCGATCGATCAGCACCGTGGTTGGCATCGCATTGACGTCGTAGGTGGCGCTGACCAGGCTCAGGTTGTCGTACAACACTGGAAAGCCCACCGGAATATCTTTCAGCAGCTTGCTCGCCAGGGCCGAGTCTTTATCGACATTGACACCGATCACGCTGAAACCCAGCTTGCTGTAGCGGTCATTGATCGCATTCAGCAGCGGCATTTCCTGACGGCATGGGCCGCACCACGATGCCCAGAAATTCAGCAGGATCACTTCGCCGCGGTGTTCACTCAGGCGCAGATTGTCGCCCTGCGTGCTTTTCAGCGTGAAGTCCGGGGCCACATCGGCGGCATGGGCAAACGGCGTCGCGCTGGTGGCGGCGATGATCAGCAGCGTCTGGCTCAGCATTTTCCAGAATGATGCGCGCGTTTTCTGTGGCGCGTGTGGTTTCATACGATCAAGCTTTTTCATACGATCAACCTTGGATATTGCTGGGGCTCTTCAGGAATTGTTTTACATTCCGCTTCGATTGAGCCTAGCAAAGCTCAGAAAAACACAGTGAATCCAGTTCGCAATTCCAGATTGTGCGTACTTTCTTCCTTGCCGAATAACGTGCGATCGAACACATAATCGCGGGCGTCGACGCGGATGGTCAGCCAGTCCTTCAGCAGCAGGCGAT
>JBEVMI010000344.1:0-5270 GCA_040508685.1 Spongiibacteraceae bacterium | reverse complement strand
TATTGCGCAGGCGCTGAATCTCCTCCTCGTTGGCGATGACGATACGGCCCACAGATTGATGCTGCTCCGCGGCTTCCTCCGCTGCCGGCGGCGCGCCACTCTCCAGCAGTCCGTCGACACCGGCGTAGACCTGCACATATTGTTGCAACAGCGCGTCAAATTCTTCGCTGGCACCCAGGCTCCGACCCAAAGCGGACAACTCCTGATGGTAGCGTTCAGCCTCGGCGCGTGCTTCGCGCCATTTGCGTTCAACGTCGAAGTAAAGCGCGCGAAATTTTTCGAGATTGGCGATATGGCGTTGCTGCTGGTCGTCGCCGGCATCTGCCCCGGTAGCGTCAGCAGCCTCGGCATCGTCGATTTCCAGGTCCGGCTCCAGCGACGACGGCTGCTGATAAAAATCGAGGATCTGGCCAAGTTTGGCTTCCAGCACATCCCAGTCGATGCCTTTGCTGTCGGCGGCCAGCACCGCCTCCTGCTCCGCGATCAGAAACGCGTGTCGCAGCGCCAGAACCTGCCGCTCGAGCGGCGTATCGGTGGCGATATCCAGAACGATGTCGCGGTCGGAGCAGAGACCGACGTGGCGGTTGCGGGTGACGTCGAGCTGCTCCTCCAGAAAGTCGCTATAGCCGCGACTGGCTGCGTTGCGCAACGTCTGGAGTTCACTTTTGAGGGCATCGAAGGTGGCGCGGGTGGTACGGATCGAGTCGCGTTGAGAGAGGATTTTTTCCTCCAGAGCGGTGATCAGTTTGCGCAGGCTGCGGATATGCGCAAGAAACACAAAACAGGCGATCAACAGCACGATCGCCATTTCAAACCCGACAAAATAAAACCAGTTCGCTGAAAAATTCACAGTAGTCGAGGTCGCCCGGGGCCAGGTCGCAAGCCCCGCAGGGCTACGCCGAAACGAAAAAAAGAATATATCCCGCACATAGTAGGAGCTGTTCGGACGATTTGCACATTCGCACCCGGAACGCACGGTCCGACGGGATGTCAGCGGGCGCAGCTATTGGCGTCGTTATTGTTGGAACAGACGGGGGTTGGACGCCAGAACGGGCTCGGTGCTGCGCCAGGGATTGATATCGATACCACCGCGGCGCAGGTAACGCGCGGACACCGTCAACGCATCCGGCGCACATTGCTGATGAATATCGCAGAACACGCGCTCGACGCAGTGCTCGTGAAAATCCTGGTGCTGGCGAAACGACACGATATAGGCGAGCAGCCCCGCCGGATCGATCTCGCGGCCCCTGTAGTCGATACAGATCGTGCCCCAGTCCGGCTGCCCGGTGACCGGGCAACGCGAACGCAGCAGCCGGCTGAACCAGCGCCGCGTCACTAGTTGATCAGAGACCTGATCGGAGACCGGACCCGATACCAATTGCAGCAGTTCGGGGCATGGCGTGTAAGCGGCGACGGTGATGTCGAGTTCGTCGAGACAATCGCCCGCAGGCTCCTCGATCGGAAACGCCGACCACAGCGCCGGCAGCCGCACGTGGACTTCCACATCGGCCACCACACACGCCGACACATCGCGGCGGATCGCGGCGGCCACCGCTTCGGCGCTGTCGAAACGCATCTGATTCAGCGAGTTGAGGTACAACTTCAGCGATTTCGACTCAACGATATTTGGCGACAGCGCCGGCACCCGCAACTCTGCCCACGCCACGGCGGGCTTGCCGGAGGGATGCAACCAGGACAGTTCGTAGGCATTCCAGATATCGCAGCCGTCGAACGGCAGCTCGCCGCTCAGCCCCAACTGCTGGCGTCCTGGCGCACGCGGTATGGCGAACAGCAGATCGGGGTCGTAGCCCGCGTCGTAATCGACGCTCTGGCCCAGAGACGAATGTTCAAGCACGGATTTAGCGTCGGACTTGTCGCTCATATCGGTCTTGTCGCTCATGGCTGTGCCTCACTGGCGCAGGCGTTTACCGGTGCGCAATAAATGCAGACTGAAGCCGTAAGCAACCAGCGTGACGACGCCAATCATCAGAAATGCCAGACCGACATTAACATCGGAGTGGCCGAGCAGACCGTAACGAAACGCATTGACGATGTACAACATCGGATTGAACTGCGACAACCCGGCCCAGAACGGCGGCAATTCGCTGATCGAATAAAACACGCCGCCGAGATAGGTCAACGGCGTCAGCACGAAAGTCGGTACGATCGAAATATCGTCGAAGCTGTTGGCGTACACCGCGTTGATCAAACCCGCCAATGAAAACAACAACGACGTCAGCAGCAGAATCGCAACGGTAACGCCGACATGTTCGACATGCAGCTTGCTGAAGAACAACGACAGCACGGTAACAATGGCGCCGACCATCAAACCGCGCAGCACGCCGCCGACGACAAAACCCAGCAGAATCGTGTGATTGGAAACCGGGGACACCAGTAACTCTTCGATGTAACGCTGAAATTTCGCGCCGTAAAACGACGACACCACATTCGAGAACGAATTGGTGACCACGGCCATCATGATCAGACCGGGCACCATGAATTGCATGTAGCTGTACCCGCCCATGGTGCCGATACGCGAGCCAATCAGCTTGCCGAAGATCACGAAATACAGGCTCATCGAAATCGCCGGGGGCAGCAGCGTCTGCATCCAGATACGCATGAACCGCCGCACTTCCTTGCGCACGATCGTGGAAAAGGCGATCCATTCGGATTGCAGGACAGTCATGTTATTCCCCTGACGAAATCAATTACGCCGCGGCATTGGCAGTTTTTTCGCCGTTGCGTGCGAGTAGCGCAACGAATAATTCTTCGAGCCGGTTCGATTTGTTGCGCATGCTGGTGATCACCACGCCCTGCGCCGAGAGATCGACAAACAATTCGTTGAGGCTCTCGCCTTTTTCGATCTCGACTTCGATGGTGTGATTATCGACGACCTTGCCATCAAAACGACCGAGGTTCAGTCCTGCGGCAATTTCATCGCGCGTGTCGAGAATAAAATGTTCTTTGTGCAGACGTTTCAGCAGCTCGCGCATATTGGTGTTTTCGATGATTTCGCCACTGTCGATGATGGCGATATTGCGGCACAGGCTTTCCGCTTCTTCGAGATAGTGCGTCGTCAAAATAATCGTCGTGCCCTGACGATTGATCTCGCGCAGAAATTCCCACATCGAACGCCGCAGCTCGATATCCACGCCTGCGGTCGGCTCATCGAGAATCAGCAGGCGCGGCTCGTGCACCAGCGCGCGGGCAATCATCAAACGGCGTTTCATGCCGCCGGACAACATGCGCGCCTGATCGTGGCGTTTATCCCACAGACCGAGCTGCGTCAGATATTTTTCGGTGCGCTCGGCTGCGAGCTTGCGCGGCAGGCCGTAAAAACCCGCTTGGTTGAGGACGACGTCGCCGACTTTCTCAAACATCGAAAAATTAAATTCCTGAGGTACCACGCCGATTTCGCGTTTGGCGCCGGGAAAGTCGACATCGATGTCCTTGCCGAACACCACCACCTTGCCCGCCGATTTACGCACCAGCGAACAGATAATGCCGATGGTGGTCGACTTGCCCGCACCATTGGGGCCCAGCAACGCGAAAAAATCGCCCTGCTTGACCTCGAGATCGATACCTTTGAGCGCGGTGAAATTGTTGTCGTAGACTTTGGCCAGACCGCTGATCGAAAGCGCGACGGCAGCAGAGTCAGTCATGGCAGGGCCTCGTTTCTTTGTATGGGGTGGTGTCGTGCGTGTTCATAGCGGTTCCCGCCGTAATATCAACGCCGCGACTCACGCGCGTGTTTGCTCAACACGTGGCGCGAATCAGCGAATGACGACCGGGAAACCTGAGGAAAAAATGGAGCGGGAAACGAGATTCGAACTCGCGACCTCAACCTTGGCAAGGTTGCGCTCTACCAACTGAGCTATTCCCGCTTTTGACCGGAGCGGAGCCGATTCTAATGGAAATCGGCTCCGTGACAAGCATTGCGACTGCACATGCTCGATGGAAAAGTGGCGTCCCTAAGGGGATTCGAACCCCTGTTACCGCCGTGAAAGGGCGGTGTCCTAGGCCTCTAGACGATAGGGACGCTGGCCTCACAATCGCCGTCCTGGTGATATTTCCCCGACGTCGAAAGTGGCGCGCATTCTATGGTCGGGATATTGGAAGGTCAACCCCAAAATCCGGAAAAAATGCAGTTAGCGACTACACTCTTACCCAGCCCGCGTAATAACCGGCGTAGCCCTATTTTTGTCTGCCCATTTTTTGTTCGAGTTCTGATCTAAATGTCGACAACAATTATTATTAGTTTGATTGGCGCGGGTTTATTGCTGATGGCTGTTATTGCTGTCGGTATGCAGCAAATCGAAAAAAATCGCGCCCAACGTGCCGAACTGATTGCCGCCCTGCGCATGCGCGCACGCAGCTTCCAGCAGTTGCTGGAAGGTTTTCCGGACGGCTTTCTCAGCCGCGATCTGAAACTGCTGGTTTGCCAGTGCTGGCACGAGGGCGTCGACCAGTTATCGCGCCTGGAGCGCAACAACCCGCAAATCGAGCCATTGCGCAAACAACTCGTTGAGCGCATGGAGCAGATCAAAGCGCAACCCGCCGATGCCCCCTACCAACCGCTGACCAATCCGGCGCAGATGCAGGAAGTGCAGAAGCTGCTAAACAATCTGTTCAACGCCGTGCAGAAGCTGGGACAGGCGAAACGACTGGATGCCATGCAGACGCAAACGTTCTCCGCCCAGATTCGCAACCTCGCACTGCGCGCCGGCGTCGACAGCCATATCATCGCCGCGCAGGACGCCATCAACGGCGGCAAAGCGCGCGTAGCGATTCACCACTATCAGCTCGCCATCGACAAGATGAACAAAAACAATCCGGATGGTTCGTACACCACCCAGATCGCCGCCTTTGCCGGCCGTATCGCCGCACTGGAAGCTGCCGAGAATAAACCCACCGAAACCAAAGCCGCTGAGCCGACCGACGACGCCTGGAAAAAATTCGGCGAAAAAGATGAGTCCTGGAAGAAAAAATCAGTTTACGACTGACGCGCAGACTTATCGGTGCGCAGTCGCCAGCATCTTACCCGGCCGCCTCCGGATCAAGTTTGATCGATAGCGAATTAATGCAATAACGCAGACCGGTCGGCTCCGGACCATCAGGAAAAACATGTCCGAGATGCGCACCGCAGGCACGGCACATCACTTCGGTGCGGATCATGCCGTGGGTGTTGTCCACCTCTTCCTCGACACTCTCGGCGTTGACAGGCTTATAAAAACTCGGCCAGCCACAGCCGGCGTCGAATTTGGTATCGG
>JBEVMI010000254.1:0-3637 GCA_040508685.1 Spongiibacteraceae bacterium | reverse complement strand
TGACATTATTAACCGGACCAGTACCCCGTCGAATTAACAAAAGTTCAGGGACAGGCCTGCTCTGCCACAAGCCGTGACAGATACAGTGTCCTGCGTCCTATGCCCCTTCAATCGACGTCGGCAAATCCCGGCTGGCCGATTTGTTCGGCCCGCTGCGGCACGCGTTTGAACAATGTCGTGTCGTAACCCATCGCGCCGAATCGACCCAATAATTCCTGGTATTTTTCATCGCTGATATCCGGCGAACGCGCAAATATCCAGCCGTAATTCTTGCTGTCTAGCCCAACCAGCGTGTACTGGTAATCGGGATCGACATACAAGGTCAGCTGGCTGACATAAATTGGCCAGAATAAACGGACGCGCCAGTGCGCATTGCCGCTGTCAGGCACCACGCGGTCGACAAATTCGTGGCGACTGAACTCGGTGTCGAAACTTTTTTTGCGACCAAAAAATTCGTCGCGGATGATGATCGCGCCCTGGTCGGTACTGTCTTCTCGCAGTGTCCACTGCGAATAACTGCCGACAAAACCGCGCTCGGCAAAATACGGAATATTGGCTATGACGTACCAGCGCCCCATATACCGCGGCAGGTCGAGCTGCGGCAGCGACCGACCGGATGCCGCCAACTCGGCGTTTGACGGCGCGCTGTTGCAGCCGTTGATTGACAGCACCGCGAGCAATGCCAACGCAACTAATGAAATACGCATAAATCCCCTCCGCGGCAAAAACGCCACTCGTTGATCGGATACGCAAACCGGCCATGCGCGGATCAATGCCTGCCGTTTTCGGGTTCGGTGCGGCACTGCGACGGATTGATTATTTAATTGGCCCAGTCGCGAACCGTCTGGAACGGCGGTGCGCTGATACCTCGGCGCAGATAACTGCCGCCGTCGATGATAAAAGTTGCGCCGGTGGTGTAGGCCGAATAATGCGAACACAGCAGTGTCGCCGCCCAGCCGAATTCATGCACTTCTCCCAGCCGCAAACCCGGCAATGTGCCGGCGAGATTGCGACCTTCGCGCTGCGCCTGCCGACTCGCCGGCGTGTCGTCGCCGCGAAATGGACCGACCGCGATCGCGTTGACACGGATATCGTCCGGCCCCCACTCCACCGCCAATGTTTTCGACAGATTCAATACACCGGCTTCGGCGGTCGCCGCGTGCGCGAGACCCGGCCCCCCCTGCCACGCCATCGTGTCGATGACATTTAAAATCGCGCCGTAATCTTTGGCACGCTGGCGCCGACGCGCGAATTCGGCCGACACCACAAATACTGCGTCGCTGATCGCCTGCGTTCCTGCGCGCCATTGTTGGAGTGTCAGGCTCTCCGCCGCCGATGTTTTCGGCAGCGCCGGATTATTCAGCAGTACGGTGACGCCGCCCCACTGTGTTTCCAGCACGTCGAACAATTTCGCCACCGACTGTTCGTCAGTGCTGTCGACGACAAAATCCCTGCTGACCGCATTGAGCGCGTGCAACGCCGCAATTTCCTCCGGTACAAAACCCGGTGAATAGGCCAGCGCGATTTTCGCACCGGCACGGGCGAATTCGATGGCGGCGGCGCGACTGAGAATACGCTCGGCACCGGTGATCAGTACCACATCTTCGGCGAAGGTATCTGCCGGTAACATCGTCGTACCAAACGGCAACGATGCCGGTAATCCGCTAGCAAGGGCCATAACCAGTCCTCGTAATATTCATGGGGTTCCGAGCTGTTTCGAGCCGTCCTCAGCCATAAAAGCTGCCGCTCCGAATTACCAGATTTCCGCGCGCTCGCGCAGCGGCACAAAATCATCCGGTACGACACGCCGGCGCCAAACGTCGGCACCGTCGATCAGATAACTCAAGCCGGTAATAAAATTGGCGTAAGGCGAACATAAAAACGCCGCCGCCCAACCCAGCTCCTGCATTTCGCCGCAGCGCAATGCCGGGGTGGTATTGCCGAGCACGGCTCCGTCGCCGCCAATAGAGCTGGCGTGCGGATAAAAGCCAGGGACGATGGCGTTGACACGAATACCGTCGGCCGCCCACTCCGCCGCCAGTGTCTGCGTCAGGTTCAGCGCGGCAGCTTTTGCCGCGCAGGAATGCGCATCGCCGGGAAAACCCGTCCACGCATAATTGGCGCCGTTGTTGATCACGACACCACCCGCATTGAGTTTGCGCCGGCGAATATAGAACTCGCGGCAGCAGAAAAATGTACCGTCGAGGGCAATACGCACAATCGCACGCCACGCATTCGGGCTCATGTTTTCGACCAGCGCCGGAAAATTCGAACCGGCGTTATTCAACAGCAGCGATACCGGACCGAGCTCGCGTTCGACGGTATCGAAGGCCGCGGCGACCTGCTCGGGTTCGCGCACATCGCACACCACCGGAATTGCGGTCGCTCCCGTCGCGCGAATCTGCTCCAGCCCGCGCTCGAGATTTTCAATATTGCGGCTGGTAATCGCGATGGTCGCGCCGCAACGCGCGAGTCCCAGCGCCATGCCGAGACCGATGCCGCTGCCACCGCCGGTCACCAACGCAATCTGCCCCTTCAAGGTATCGGGCGGCAACATCGATCGCTCCGCCGGTGGTGCTCTGCGTAATCCCATTCAACACCTCGTAAAATTTTTAAGTCTTTTCACTTGCACTCAGTGGTCAGCGAGCATCGCCGATACCTGTCCGCTCGGAAGCAGGCTGGCACCGCCATCGACCACCAGCGAATGACCGGATACGTATGAAGCCTGCGGCGAAATCAGAAACAGCACCGCATTGGCAATGTCTGCCGTTTGCCCCACCCGCGCCACCGGGAATTGTTTAGCCACCGACGCCGCCTGCGCTTCGGTAAGCGACTCTTTCATATGATCCGACGCAATCAAACCGGGATTGATCGCATTGACGGTAATACCTTTGCTGCCCAGCTCCAGCGCTGCACCGCGCACGAAGGCTTCAAGACCATTTTTGGCCATGCCGTAATGCGCAAGACCGGGCAGAACATTTTGCGGACCGCAGGTCGATGAAATAAACACGATACGACCACCGCCATCGCTCTTGGTTTTCTCCAGGTAAGGGGTCGCATATTTGGTCAGCCAGAATGCTGCGTAGGAAATACTGCGCAGGCACATATCAAAATCGTCGTCGCTCAATTTTTCGATGTTGCCGAACGGGATGGTCGCCGCCGCATGCACTACTACATCGATACGCCCGTAACGTTTGGCCGTGTCTTCGATCAATTCGCGCACGCTGTTGCGTTCGGATACGTCGAGTGGAAACAACGATGCCTTGCCGCTCGCGGCGCTGATGGTATTGACGACCGCCTCGCCGTAACTGGCGGTGCGCGTCGCGATCACCACGGTGGCGCCCTTCTCTGCCAGCGCGATCGCAATGGCCTTGCCGATACCGCGTCCGCCGCCAGTGACGATGGCAACCCGACCTTTCAAATCCAGCTCGTTGTTTTGCATGATTCGCTCCGATTGTTATTGGTTGCGGCGAATGCCGCGGAGAACGGCGGCAAGCATAACGCGATCGCAACCGGCGCCTATTCGCATTCCGGCTAATGCGATTTCCCGCGGTCGGTCGCCCCCCGCACAGACACAGCGTACGATTGATGCCTCCGGCCACGAATTACCGAAGATGAGTGCACCCCACCCCGCCCG
>JBEVMI010000244.1:0-3090 GCA_040508685.1 Spongiibacteraceae bacterium | reverse complement strand
TGGCCCTGTCGACGTTCGCCTGCGTCGGCAAACAGGATTTTGGACCGCTGTTGCGCGCGGTACTGGATCGTCAGCAAGAGAAAAATTTTACTGCGGAGGTCGATGTCGCATGACCGACGTTGATATCACTTCACGCACGTCAGGTACCCACAACAGCGTATGGGTGCGCGATGCGGCCAGCGCGCGGCGCATATTTCTTTGCCAATGGTTGTGTGCGTTTCCCGCCTTGTTGTGGGCGTGCTACGCGATCGGGCGGCAATCGCTGCGGGTCATGGCCGCGAATGAAATTGCGCCGATGGATGGCTGGCGCCAGTGGCTGATCGGCAGTGTGTCGACCTACGATCCGAATACGCTCTGGGATAGCTGGATTTACGGCGCACTGTATGTCGTGCCGGTGTATCTGGTGGCAACCGCGACGGTTTCATTGTGGGAGAACATATTTGCAGTTTGGCGCGAGCGACCGCGTCATCCGGAAGTTTTCCTGCACGCTCTGCTGTTTACTCTTTTATGCCCGGTGGCGCTGCCGCTGTGGTGGGCCGCGCTCGGTATCACGCTGGTGATGTGGGTCCGCGAGTTATGCGGCGGTGCCGGCAACTACCGTGTGCAGCCGGTGGTGGCCGGATTTTTACTGCTCGCAGGGGCGTTGTCTTTTTTCGGTGGCAGCAGCGTACTGCCGATCGAAGGCAGTACCTACCTGACACTGCTGGAGGTAGTGCAAGCCTCGGGCTTCGTTGAGATCGGCATGCACTTTTCCTGGTGGGATACGTGGCTGGGCGCAATGCCGGCGAACATCGGCGGCACTGCGGCGTTATGGCTCGCGGGCGGCGGAGTCCTGCTGCTGGGTGCCGGCATTCGGCCGTGGCGGCTGACGCTGGGCGTGCTGCTCGGATTGGCGATGACGGTGCTCGCGCTCGATCCGTTTCTCGGCGAGCGCGCGATCGGCACGCTGCCGTGGCACTGGCATTTCCATCTCGGCAATACCGCGCTGTTGGTGTTGTTTCTCGCCGCCGATCCGGTCAACGCGCCGGCCACGCGCAGCGGGCGCTGGTGTATCGGGCTGGCGATCGGTATCGCAGCGGGACTGCTGCGCCTGTTCACACCGCTGGTCGAAGAGAGCCTGCTGATCGCGATCGTGGTCGGCAACGTGCTGACCATGGGTTTCGACAAGCTCAGCGTATTCAGAGCCATCCGCCAGCGCGAAGCGCGTGTCAGGGCTGCCCTGGCGATCGACCCGCTGCATTCGGCGTAACCCTTTCCGAGCCCGTTGGATCCTACCAAACTGTAATCTCTGCCCGCCCGCGAAAGGTTTACCGTAAGCCCCTCTCTGATTCACAGTTATCTCGATCCCATTCAATCGAATAAAAGCTCGCGGGGCCTACGCACCATGTCCAACTATTCCTTGTTGATCAAAAACGCACGCATCGTCGACGGTTCCGGCGCGCCGGCATTTTTGGGCAGTGTCGCCATCCAGGGCGATCGTATCGCTGCCGTCGGCGCGGTCGACGCGCGCGGCGATATCGAAATCGATGCCGGCGGCAAAGTCGTCGCGCCGGGGTTTATCGATATCCACACACACTACGATCCCCAGTTGTGCTGGGATCGTCTCGCGAGTCCGTCGCCGGAACACGGCGTGACGTCGCTGGTCATGGGCAACTGTTCGATCTCGCTGGCGCCGGTAAAACCGCAGGACACGCAGCGCCTGATTCACCTGTTCGGTTCGGTCGAGGATATGGAGGGCCGTCTGCTCGAAGAAACGGTGCCCTTCGCGTGGGAAAGTTTTGCCGATTACATTGAATATTTAAAACAGGGACTTGGTCCCAACGTGGGAGTCTTTGTCGGTCATTCGGTGTTGCGTCTGTATGTGATGGGCGCAGCGTCGCAGCAGCGTATAGCCACCGATGAAGAAATTCATGCGATGTGCGAAGTATTGCGCGGCGCCTTGCGCGCCGGTGCGTTCGGTATTTCGTACACGTTCAATCATTTCGACGAACTCGGCCAGCCATTGCCCTGCGTCTACGCCGACCGCCGCGAAAAACTCGCGTTGATGCAGGTGATGGCCGAGGAGGGGCGCGGCATGGTCGAAGTCGCCCCGAACTTTATCGACAAGGGCGCGGCGATGGCCAACTACGACGAGTTCGGTGCACTCGCGCTCGAAACCGGCGTTACCTGCACGCTGTCGCCGCTGTTGCAGTCGCCGAATCTGACGAATAAATGGGACGAGATGCTGGAGCGGCTCGAATACTGGCAGCAACAAGGCGCGCCGCTGTTCGCGCAGACACAGACTCGCCCACTCGACATGACCGTGCAATTATCGAAAGGCTCGGCGGCGCTGTCGAAAATGACGACGTGGCGGCAATTGATGGATTTGCCGATCGACGAACGCACGGCGGCGTTTGCCGATGCCGCGCGACGGCCGGTGTTGAATAGCGAAATGGCGGCGATGAAAGGCGTGAACAATCTGATCGGCGCCTGTGTGGTGAAACGTTCGCGCGCGGCGCAAAACCAGGCGCTGACCGGACAACGCGTGCGCGATATTGCCGAGGCCAGTCATCGCTCCGTCGCCGACACGCTGCTTGATATCGCCGTCGCCGATGGCCTCGATACCGAATTTTCGCTCGATGGATATATTCACGGCGACGTCGATATCGTGGCGAAACTGTTGAGTCATCCCGGCATGCATATCGGTTCGGCGGATGCCGGTGCGCATATCACGCAATTCGCCGGCGCCGGTGACACCTGCTATCTGTTCGAAAAATTCGTGCGGCAGGAAAAACGCATGACGCTGGAGCACGCGGTAAAACGCCTGACGTCCGATTTGGCGAGCGGCTGGAAAATTGCCGACCGCGGTTTGTTGCAGGCGGGAAAATTTGCCGACGTGGTGATTTTCGATCCGGACACTATCGCCCGGGGCGCTGAGGAGTGGGTCGACGATGTACCGGGCGGCAGCGGCCGTTACGTGCGCCACCCGAGCGGCATCGACAAGGTGATCGTCAACGGCCAGGTGCTGGTGGACCAGGGCAAATACACGGCGGCACAGCCGGGCCGGATTATTTAATTTTTCAGTACATCGCCAAGAAACTTGTCCAGCTC
>JBEVMI010000192.1:0-4449 GCA_040508685.1 Spongiibacteraceae bacterium | reverse complement strand
CTCGAATACCGCGTCATGAGGAGCGATCGTGACGACGGGCAGCTCCTCGTCGATGAGCGCAATCGGACCGTGTTTCATCTCGCCCGCCGGATACCCTTCCGCGTGGATGTACGAAATCTCTTTCAGCTTGAGCGCGCCTTCCATCGCGATCGGCCAGAGGATGCCGCGGCCCAGAAACAGCGCGTGATTTTTCTCGACGAATTTTTCCGCGAGTTTTTCGATGGAGTCGTTCAGGGCAAGCGCGTCTTTCACGCGGTCGGACAAATGGTGCAGGGCTTTGACGATATTGGCTTCGTCGGGTTTCGACAACGCGTGACGACGGCCCAGCGCAATCGTCAGCAACAATAACGCGACGAGTTGCGTCGTGAAGGCTTTGGTGGAGGCTACGCCGATTTCGGGGCCGGCCTGCGTCATCAACGCGAGATCGGATTCGCGCACCAGCGACGAGGTGGCGACATTGCACACGGCGAGCGCCGCGGCGTAACCGGATTCTTTGGCGAGGCGCAATGCAGCGAGCGTGTCGGCGGTTTCGCCCGATTGCGAAATGGTGACGAACAGCGTGTCCGGGCGCACGACGAATTTGCGATAGCGAAATTCGCTGGCGACTTCAACGCGGCACGGCACACCGGCGACACCTTCGATCCAGTATTTGGCGACAAGGCCGGCGTGATAGCTGGTGCCGCACGCGACGATCTGCACCGCCTGTACTTTATCGAGTATCGCTTTGGCATCGATGCCGAAAGCTTCTTCGAGGATGTGATCGCTGCCGAGGCGGCCAAGTAATGTGTTTGAAATCACTTTCGGCTGTTCGAAAATTTCCTTGAGCATGAAGTGGCGGAAAGCGCCTTTGTCCGCGGTGTCGAACGCGTCGGTCATCTGCACGTTCTTGCGGGTTTGAGGTGTGCCGTTCTTGTCCCAGATTTTGTAGCTGTCCGGTGTGATCTCGGCGATGTCGCCCTCTTCGAGATAAACAAACCGGTCGGTGACCTGGCGCAGCGCGAGTTGATCGGACGCGAGAAAGTTTTCGCCGATGCCGAGACCCAATACCAGCGGGCTGCCGCTGCGCGCACAGACGATGCGCTCGGGATCGTCAGCGTTGATTATGGCGACGCCGTAGGCGCCGTGCAATTGCGGAATCGCCACTTTTAAGGCTTCGAGCACCGATTTGCCGTCGCGCATTTCGTGGTGGATCAGGTGCACGATAGTTTCGGTATCGGTTTGCGACAGGAATTCGTAACCGAGGCCGCGCAGTTTCGCGCGCAGTTCTTCGTGATTTTCGATGATGCCGTTATGCACCACCGCAATTTTGTTGTTCGACAAATGCGGGTGCGCGTTGGCTTCGGTGGGTTTGCCGTGCGTGGCCCAGCGGGTGTGTGAAATACCGGTGTGGCCCTGCAGCGGTTCCTGGGCATTGGCTTCACCGACAACCGCCACCTTGCCGACACGTTTGTGTTTGTTGATATGGCCGCTCTCGTCGATCACGGCGAGGCCCGCCGAATCGTAACCGCGATATTCGAGGCGACGCAGTCCCTCGATCAGAATCCCTGCCACTTCGCGACGCGCTGCTGCGCCTACAATTCCGCACATGATTTCAATCTCTCTGAATTTAACCTCCCCTGACAAGGGGGATTGAGGGAGTTTTACCCCTCCCCGGCCCTCCCCTTGTCAGGGGAGGGTGCTGATTAGGATTTTTTGCTCGGCCGTTCCCAGCCTTCGATATTGCGTTGTTTGCCGCGCGCAACCGCGAGCTGGGCATCGGGTACATTGGCGACGACTACCGATCCCGCACCGACGGTGGCATTGGCGCCGATGTCGACCGGTGCCACCAGTGAACTGTTCGAGCCGATAAACGCGCCGTCGCCGATCGTGGTTTTGAATTTGTTCACGCCGTCGTAGTTGCAGGTGATGGTGCCGGCGCCGATGTTGGCGTTGACGCCGACCGTGCAATCGCCGAGATAGGTGAGGTGATTGGCCTTGCTGCCGTCGCCGAGTCTGGTTTTTTTGGTTTCGACAAAATTGCCGACGCGTGCCTTGCGGCCGAGTTCGGTGCCGGGGCGCAGGCGCGCGAACGGACCGACGTTGGCCTGTTCGCCGACCAGGGTTTCTTCGAGCATGCTGTTGGCATTGATGATCGCGCGGTCGGCAATGCGCGAATTTTTGATCACGCAGTTGGGGCCGATATGGACGTTGTCGCCGAGCACGACGTCACCTTCAAACACACAGTTCACATCGATGAAAACATCGCGGCCGGTTTTCAGCGAACCGCGCACATCGATGCGGGCCGGATCGGCCAGCGTTGCACCATCAGTCATCAGTTGATTCGCGATGTTGCGTTGGTGCTGGCGTTCGAGCTCGGCGAGTTGCAGGCGGTTGTTGATGCCCTGCACTTCCCATTCTGCCGACGGATTGCAGGCATTGACGGTAAGGCCGTTTTGCACCGCCAGCGCGATGATATCGGTCAGGTAGTACTCGCCCTGCGCGTTGTTCGATTTCAGCTGCGGCAGCCACGCCTTCAGATGTTTGGCGGGCACGGCGAGGATGCCGGTATTCACTTCGCGAATCGCAAGCTGTTCCTGGGTGGCGTCTTTCTGTTCGACGATTGCGGTGACGCGGTGGTCGGCGTCGCGCAGGATGCGGCCGTAGCCGGTCGGGTCGGCGAGCTCGACGGTGAGCAGGCCGATGCTCCGGGCGCTGACGGCGGCCAATAATTTTTCCAGCGTCTCGGCGCGCACCAGCGGCACGTCACCGTACAACACCAGCACCGTGCTGTCGTCGTCAACCGCGGGCATCGCCTGCGCCACCGCGTGACCGGTGCCGAGCTGCTCCAACTGCAGCGCCCAATGCGTCGGCAATTCGCCGAGACGGTCGCGCACCTGATCGGCGCCGTGCCCGATCACGGTGTGAATGCGTTTCGCATTTAACAGCTGTGCCGTATCGATGACATGGTGCACCAGCGCCTTGCCGGCCAGCTCATGCAATACCTTGGGCTGCGCGGAACGCATGCGCGTGCCCTGGCCGGCGGCGAGAATGACAACTTCGAGGGGAGAGACGCTCACGAAAAATCCCTTTGCTGCAGTAGAAAGGTGCGGCAAGGGCAACTGATCAGCGGGGCCTATGCACGCAGGGCCGATGAATCCTAGTTCAAATAAAAAGGGGTAGCCACAGACTACCCCTTCTATTGCGCCTCTTTGATGACCGCGATGGTCTTTTTTTCCGGCCTGTTGGTGTACTTCAGCCGCCGATTTTCTTGCGGATCTGTTGCAGCGTCCGCAGTTGCGCGGCAGCGGCAGCCAGCTGTGCGGCAGCGCGGCCGTAGTCGATATCGCCACTCTGGTTGACCAGTTGGTGTTGGGCTTCGCGCTGGGCTTCGAGAGCGGCCGCCTCGTCGATGTCACCGGCGCGCACGGCGGTGTCGGCGAGGATGGAGATCAGGCTCGGCTGCACTTCGAGGAAACCGCCGGATACGTAATAAATCTGCTCTTCGCCATTCTGCAGCTTGATGCGTACCGGACCGGGCTCAAGTGCGGTCAGCAGCGGCGCGTGGCCGTAGACGATACCGAGATCGCCCAAGGTGCCGTGCGCGACCACCATCTCCACCAAACCGGAGAAGATCGCTTCTTCAGCACTGACGATATCGCAATGGAGGGTCATGGCCATAAATTCACGCTCGTTGATGAATCGCGGGCTGGAGTCACGCCCACGCCCGCGATAGTGAAAGAGCGCTGGCGCTCCTTCCGACTGACATTAAAGCTTTTTGGCTTTTTCCACGGCTTCTTCGATCGAGCCGACCATGTAGAACGCCTGTTCGGGCAGGTCGTCGTATTCGCCGGCGAGAATGCCTTTGAAGCCGCGGATCGTATCTTTCAGCGAAACGTACTTGCCGGGCGAGCCGGTGAATACTTCGGCGACGAAGAACGGCTGCGACAGGAAACGTTCGATTTTCCGCGCGCGGTAAACCAGCTGTTTGTCTTCTTCCGACAGCTCGTCCATGCCGAGGATGGCGATGATGTCTTTCAGTTCTTTGTAGCGTTGCAGCACGGTTTGCACGCCGCGCGCCACTTCGTAGTGTTCGACGCCGATGATCAGCGGATCGAGCTGACGCGAGGTCGAATCGAGCGGGTCGACCGCCGGATAGATGCCTTTCGCGGCGATATCGCGGCTCAGGGTTACGGTCGAATCCAAGTGCGCGAAGGTCGTGGCCGGCGAGGGGTCGGTCAAGTCGTCGGCGGGTACGTATACGGCCTGGATCGAGGTGATCGAACCGGTCTTCGTCGACGTGATGCGCTCCTGCAGCTGGCCCATCTCTTCAGCGAGGGTCGGCTGGTAACCTACGGCGGAAGGCATACGGCCGAGGAGAGCGGATACTTCGGTACCGGCCAGCGTGTAGCGGTAGATGTTGTCGATGAAGAGCAGTACGTCGCGGCCCTCGTCGCGGAATTTCTCGGCCAT
>JBEVMI010000180.1:0-3014 GCA_040508685.1 Spongiibacteraceae bacterium | reverse complement strand
CGCCGCGACACTGCAACAGCGCCGCGCCGGAGAGCTGGAGGCGGTCGACCGCAGCGGTTATCCCGCCGAACTCGCGGTGGTGATCACGTCGGTGAATCAATTGATGGAGCGCCTCGCCGAAGCGTTCGAGCGCGAGCAGCGTTTCGCCGCCGACGCCGCGCACGAACTGCGCACGCCGCTGGCCGCGATCAAGGTGAACCTGCACAACCTCGCGCGCGAGGCGCAGCTCGAAGCGCACAGCCTCGACGACCTGACCCGCGACGTCGAGCGCATGGGCCACTCCATCGAACAGATTCTGGCGCTGTACCGCTTCACCCCGGAGCAGTTGCTGGCCGCCAGCACGCGGTGCGATCTGCGCAAGCTGGCGCAGGCGGTGATCATCGATTTGTACGACGCCTGCCACGCCCGGCAGCAAACCATCGAACTGGAAGCCGATGCGGTCGCCGTCGAGGGCAGCGAGTTCGCGCTGCAAACACTGCTGCGCAACCTGATCGACAACGCCTGCAAATACACACCGGCCGGCGGCAACATTCTGCTGTCGGTGACAGCGCGCGACGGTTGCGCCCGGATTGCGGTCGAGGATTCCGGCCCCGGCATACCCGCGGCGGACTACAAACGCGTATTCGACCGCTTCTATCGCGTCGGCGGCGACCGCCACGCCTCGGCGGTGATCGGCTCCGGCCTGGGATTGTCGATCGTCCAACATATCGTGCGGCTGCACGATGGCCGGATCACGCTGTTGCAGTCCCGGCGGCTGGGCGGATTGCGCGTCGAGATCGAGCTGCCCATGTCTCGACCATCCCTTGCTGGAGCCCGCACGTGAAAGTCCTGCGTGTATTGCGCCGCCGCCGTGGCGGCCAGACCTTGGAGGCAGCCGGATTGATCAGAGCTGCGTTGATGACAGTCGCGTTGCTGGCAGCGTCCATGGCGGCCGTCGCCGAAGTGCCGGTGATCGAGCTGACGATTCGCGGGCATTTGTTCATCCCCGCCGAACTGGTGGTGCCGGCCAACACCAAAATCAAACTGATCGTGATCAATGCCGATCCCACGCCGGAAGAATTCGAAAGCTACGAACTGAACCGCGAGAAAATCATCGTCGGCAACAGCCGCGCGGTGGTGTTCATCGGCCCCCTCGAGCCGGGCGAATATCCCTTTTTCGGGGAATTCAACATGTCGACGGCGCAGGGCAAGATCATTGCCAAATAAGCTGTGGGCGCTGGTTTACAGGCTCCAGTCAACACGTGAACAGGTAACCGAATGCTGCTCGACGCCATTGTCATCGTACTGCGGGAAACGCTCGAAGCCGGTGTGCTGGTCAGCGTGCTCGCTTCACTCGGCACGCGTCTGCACCTGTCGTTGCGCTGGCTGGGTACCGCGCTGCTGGCTGGTAGTGCCGGCGCGCTGATCTCCGCGTTTAATCTCGGCATAGTGTCCGGCTGGTTTGCGGGCGTCGGCCAGGAGGTGGTGGACGCGCTGCTGCAATATGCGATTTTCCTGCTGCTGCTGTGGTTGATGCTGCTGATGCAGCGACCGCAGCCGGAGCCGCTGCTGCGGGGCTGCATGATTGCGATCGTTGCGCTCGCAGTGACCCGCGAAGGCTCGGAAATCCTGCTGTTTTTTTCGAGTTATCTGCAATCCGAAGAGGCGCTGATCGGCGCCGCCACCAGCGGTTTCGTCGGTTTTATGATCGGCCTCAGCGTCGGCATCCTCTGTTACCTGACGCTGGCGGTGACGCTGCAACCGTCAACCGCAGCGCGGGTGCAGCGTATCGTGCTGCCACTGGTGGCCGCGGGCATGACACTGCAGGCTACGCAATTGCTGGTACAGGCGGACTGGCTGCCCGCCGGCCCGCCACTGTGGAACAGCGGCCATCTGCTCTCGGAACGTTCCATCAGCGGCCAGATGGCCTATGCGGTATTCGGCTACGAAGCGACGCCGACAGCGATCGAAATCGGATTTTATATCGGCGCGCTGTGCCTGCTGCTGCTTGCCCAGTACTGCCAGCGCGCCCACCTGCAGCGGTAATTGTTCATCATGATCCGGCGCTCCCCCGCGAATGTTTTGTCTGCCGCTGCGGCGATGGCGGCCGCCGTGTCGATAACCGCCACAGCGGCGCTGGCAGATGGTGTCGCCATCGGCAAGGTCTAAGATCCCTACGTGCAGCTTCTGGAGCTCTAACTCGAATACCGCAGCCTCTTCATGCACGACAATGACAACGCGGGCCTCGACGGCGGCCAGCAGCATCGCATCGGCTACGGCCAGGCCCTGGCCGAACGCTGGTTCGGCGAAGTCTACGTGTTGGGCACCCGCAACTCCGGCAAGGATCTGGATCTCGACGCCTTCGAGGTGGAGCTGAAACATCAGCTGACCGAACAGGGCGAATACGGCAGCGACTGGGGTCTGCTGTTCGAGCTGGAACGCAGCAGCGAACTCGACATCTGGGAATTGGCCAATACGCTGATCGTCGCACACGACTGGGGGCGCTGGACCGGCACCGCCAATCTATCGCTGATCTACGAAACCGGCGCCGACATCGGCGCCGAATGGGAAACCCGGCTGACGGCTCAACTGAAATACCGGCGCGCGGCGGAACTGGAGCCGGCGCTCGAACTGTATATGGGCGAAAACACGCGTGGACTCGGCCCGGTGCTGACCGGCGCCTGGCGGCTCGGCGACGGCGAAAAACTGCTGTGGGAAAGTGGCATCATTTTCGGCCTGGATACGACCACGCCGGACGTCAATTTCAAGCTCAATCTGGAATACGAGTTTTAGAAGCGGCAGCGCGCACCTGAAATTGGCGATAATCGCGCTCCCTGCATTAATGCAATAAACCCAGGAGAGCAGCATGGTCAGCGACAACACCCCCATCATCGTCGGCGTCGGTCAATTCGTCGAACTCGTGGATTCACCGAACTACCGCGGCCTCTCCGCCGTCGATCTCGCCGCCGAGGCGGCCCGCAACGCATTGAACGACGCGCTGTCGGTCGAGAAACTGGCCGCACAAATCGATGTCG
>JBEVMI010000178.1:0-3684 GCA_040508685.1 Spongiibacteraceae bacterium | reverse complement strand
TCCGCGCCGAAGCCGATGTGCGAATTCTGTGCAGTAAAGGCACCTATGTGCGTTCGATTGCGGAAGACCTCGGCCAGTTGCTCGGTGTCGGTGCCCATGTGGCGATGTTGCGGCGAATCAAGGCCGGGCCATTTGTCGAAGCCGATACGATCTCGGTAACGACACTGGAAGAATTGAAAGACAGCGACGCACTGGCGGAAATGGATCGTCTGCTCAAACCTGCGGAAATTGCCGTAGCGACGCTGCCGAAAGTAATGCTGGGTGAAGCTGCCGGCTTTTATCTGCAGCAGGGCCAGCCGGTACTGGTGCCGAAGGCGCCGACTCACGGTTTGGTGCAATTATTTTTACAGGCAGGGGATTTTATCGGTATCGGTGAAATTCTCGACGATGGGCGCGTGGCGCCGCGGCGTCTGGTCAATAAGCCGCCGATTACGGCGGGATGAATAGGGGGCGCAGCAAGCAGCGCCCCTGCAGAAAAATGTCAGGAATGTTGTTCGATTATTGAAACCCCCCGAAGCAATTCGGGCGAACCTGTCTGTAAACATGCACGGGCAGGCTCGATTTTTAACCGCATGTTCTTTTGAGGCTCTACTGAAATGGCAATGTCTGCACCGGAAAAAGCGCAAGTCATCAAGGATTACCAAACCGCCGAAGGCGATACCGGATCACCGGAAGTCCAGGTCGCACTGCTGACCATCAACATCAACAAGCTGCAAGGCCACTTTGAATCCCACGGCAAGGACCACCACTCCCGCCGCGGTCTGATCCGCATGGTCAACCAGCGCCGCAAACTGCTCGATTATCTCAAGCGTAAGAACGCCGAACGCTACACCCACCTGATCGCGCGTCTGGGTCTGCGTCGCTAAGCAAGGGAACACGGATACGGGGAGCTGCGCGCTCCCCGCTGTCTTGATGCCTATTCATAATTTAAGGAGGATTTCACTGTGAATCCCATTATCAAAACTTTCCAGTGGGGCACTCAGAAAGTGACCCTGGAGACGGGCCGCGTTGCCCGTCAGGCCTCCGGCGCTGTGCTGGTGACCATCGATAACACCTCGGTGCTGTGTACCGTCGTCGGCGCCAAAAGCGCCAAGCCGGGTCAGGACTTTTTCCCGCTGTCCGTGCACTACCAGGAGCGTGCTTATGCCGCCGGCAAGATCCCCGGTGGTTTCTTCAAGCGTGAAGGTCGTCCCAGCGACAAAGAAACCCTGACCTCGCGTCTGATCGATCGCCCGATCCGCCCGCTGTTTGCAGAAGGTTTCCAGAACGAAGTGCAGGTCATCTGCACCGTGATGTCGGCGGAGAAAACCCAGGACCCGGATATTGCCGCCCTCATCGGTACTTCCGCCGCCCTGGCCGTTTCCGGTATTCCGTTCGCAGGCCCGATCGCTGCTGCGCGTGTGGCCTACACCGATGCCGATGGTTACATGCTCAATCCGTCGTACGAGCAGCTGGCGAAAAGCCGTCTCGATATGGTGGTTGCGGGCACCAAAGACGCCGTGTTGATGGTCGAATCCGAAGCTCAAGAGCTGACCGAAGACCAGATGCTGGGCGCTGTCTTGTTCGCACAGCAGGAATTTCAGCCGGTTATTCAAGTGATCGAAGAGCTGGCGCGCGAAGCTGGCAAACCAGCCTGGAACTGGCAGGCTCCGGCTGCCAATACCGCGCTGATGAAAGCGCTGGCGGATGGATTCAAGGATTCGCTCGGCGAAGCCTATCGCATCACCGAAAAACACGTGCGCTACGACCGTATTGGCGAACTGAAAAGTCAGGCCGTTGCGCAACTGGCTGCTGAAGGTTCGGAATTCAAGGCCGATGACGTTAAAAGCCTGTTCAAGGATCTGGAGGCGAGCATTGTTCGCCACCGCATCCTGAATCAGGAACCGCGTATCGACGGCCGCGACAACAAAACCGTACGCGGTATCAATGTCGAAGTCGGCGTGCTGGCGAAAACGCACGGCTCTGCACTGTTTACCCGCGGTGAAACGCAGGCGATCGGTGTGGCGACACTCGGTACCACGCGCGATTCGCAGACGATCGATGCCCTCGAAGGCGAGCGTAAAGATCACTTCATGCTGCACTACAACTTCCCGCCGTACTCGGTCGGTGAAGCTGGTCGCATGGGTGGTGTTGGCCGCCGCGAAGTCGGTCACGGCCGTCTCGCGCGTCGCGCACTGCAGGCGATGTTGCCGAAACCGGAAGATTTCCCGTACGCAATCCGCGTGGTTTCGGAAATCACCGAATCCAACGGTTCCAGCTCGATGGCATCGGTCTGCGTCGGCAGCCTGGCGCTGATGGATGCCGGCGTGCCGTTGAAAGCACCGGTTGCGGGTATCGCGATGGGTCTGGTCAAAGAAGGCGAACGTTTTGCTGTCCTGACCGATATCCTCGGCGACGAAGATCATCTCGGCGACATGGACTTCAAGGTGGCCGGTACCGCCAATGGCGTCACCGCACTGCAGATGGATATCAAGATCCAGGGCATCACCGAACAGATCATGGAGATTGCACTCGGCCAGGCGCTGGAAGCGCGTCTGCACATTCTCGGCCAGATGAATCGTGTGCTCGCCGTACCGCGCACCGCGCTGTCCGACAATGCGCCGAACATGACCTCGATCAAGATCGACTCCGACAAGATTCGTGACGTTATCGGCAAGGGCGGCGCCACCATTCGCAGTATTTGCGAAGAAACCGGTGCGCAGATTGATATCGAAGACGACGGCACTATTCGCATCTACGGTGCCGACAAGGATTCGACACAGGCCGCAGTCGATCGCGTTCTCGGTATTACCGCCGAAGCTGAAATCGGTGCGATCTACGAAGGCACGGTCAGTCGTATTGTCGACTTCGGTGCATTCGTGACGATTTTGCCGGGCAAAGATGGTCTCGTGCACATTTCGCAAATCGCGAATGAGCGTGTACAGAGCGTGTCGGACTACCTGAAAGAAGGTCAGCAGATCCGTGTGAAAGTGCTCGATGTCGATCAGCGCGGCCGCATCAAGCTGTCGATCAAGGAAGTCGAGGCAGCGGCCGAGGCGTAAGCCGCGGCCGAGGGCAATCAGCTCTCATCGAAAAAGCCCGCTGATGTCTGCGGGCTTTTTTTTGAATCGATCTTGTTATGGTTTAATTATTTAACGACTAACTGACTGAGGTAATATGATGATTCCGCGTACCGTGTACAGCGAAGAACATGAAATGTTCCGCGAGCAGTTCCGCAAGTTTATGGAGGCTGAAATCGCGCCCCACCACGACCAGTGGGAAAAAGACGGCCAGGTCAGCCGCGAAGTCTGGCTGAAGGCCGGCGCGCAAGGTTTCCTCGGCTCCAACGTGCCGGAAAAATTCGGCGGCCTCGGTCTCGATTTCGGCTACAACTGCGTCATGACGGAGGAGTGTTCCTACGGCGGCTTCTCCGGCGTGGGCTTCAACCTGCACTCGGACATCGTGCTGCCGTACATTTACGAATACGGCAGCCAGTTCCTGGTCGACAAATACATGCCGCGCCTGCTCAGCGGCGAACTCATCACGGCGATCGCAATCACCGAGCCGGGCGCCGGCTCCGATGTGAAATCCGTGCGTACCTCCGCGGTTCGCAACGGCGATCACTACGTTTTGAATGGTTCGAAAACCTACATCACCAACGGCGCACTGGCCGACATGGTAATCGTTGTCGCCAAGACCGATCCC
>JBEVMI010000127.1:0-8965 GCA_040508685.1 Spongiibacteraceae bacterium | reverse complement strand
GCAATCGCCTGAGCCTGCCGATAGAGGTCGAGCCGCCGTTGCTGGATCTGCCGACGCTGACCGATCAGGCGCCGCGCGGCGGCGGTAAAGGCCGCAAGCGCGCGGCACCGGTGCCACCCATTGCAGCGGCGTCACCGGTCGCCGTCGATCAGATTACCCAGCGCCTGGAAAAGGCCCACACCGATAAGGTGATGGCGCTGGAAGAGGCGCAACACCTGCAATTGGCCACTTACAAATCGTCGCTGCAGGAACAGGTCGATCAGTTGCGCCAGCGTCAGCAGATTCAGATGAGCCAGGCGCGCGAAGCGCTCGAAGCCAGCCACAAGCTGCTGCGTGATGAGAAACAGAAGCGGCGCCTGCTCCAAACGCAGATGGAGGAGCGCGCGGCCGAATTTCAGCAGGCTCGGGAACAGGCCCAGCGTCAGCTGGCCGCCGAACGCGGCTCCGAGCAGGCGCGGGTGTCCTCGCTGACCCAGCAGTTCCAGCAGCAGTTTGAAGCTGAGTTGAAAGCGCGGGTTGACCAGGCCCGCATCGAGTTAAAAGAAATGCTCGATATGCGCGAGGTTGAACTGTTTTATCGCGAGGAGCAGCTCGGTATCCTACGCGACGAGATTGCCCGCCTGCGGCAGGAGCGCGAGGGGCTGGTCAGCCACAGTGGCGATCGGCTGATCAACCGGCTGGTAGACAGCGGCGTCGCCTTTGTCACCTATCATCCAGGCGTTGAGGCGATGACTATTCCGCCTCGCGACATCGCTCGCTATCTGGAGTCGCCGCTGGCCTACGTGGCCGATAAATGTTTTGTGTCGACCGAACAATACCAGCGCTGGCTCAGTCATTATGATCTGCCGGTCTGCGGTGCGGCCCTGGCCGATGGCTCGATCTGTGGCGAGCCGTTGCCCAAAGTCGAGCGGCCGGGCGATTTTCTCTGCGAGGAGAGCGACCGTTGCGGGCAACATACCGATGTCGCGGCCACGCCTGCGGCGCAGCGCGGCCATTGAGCCTGTTCTTCTAGAGAGATAGCTTCTGGATAGACAGTTTCGGGAATGACAGTTGATGAATAGACAGCCTTTGGATCGACAGCCTTGAAACCATCCAATACCCATAACAGATTCGATAGCGGCGACAGCTCCCCGTCCGCCGCGACCGATCCTGTCTACAACGCCCCGACCGGGACCTTGCTGGATACCGCGCTGAAACAGCAGCTGTTGCGCGCATTCACGCCGATCAATGCGCTGACAGTGGATCACCTCAATACGTTGTTGCGCGATGCGCCGGTCGAGGTTATCTGCCGCGGTCAGGCACTCTGCCGTCGCGGCGACTGCGATGATCGACATATTTTTCTGCTGAGTGGCAGCGTGCAACTCGATTGCGGCGACGGCGAACCCCTGACGGTTACTGACAGCGATGCCGTGGCCCATTTCCCGCTAGCCCATCATCAGCCGCGTCTGGAGACAGTGACTGCGGTTGAGGATTGTCAGGTGATTCGTTTCGATAGCGCGCAGCTCGATAGCATGCTGGCCTGGGACCAGGCGGCCAATTACATCGTGCTCGACATTACCGGCCAGCGCGACCTGGACGAAGATGCGGACTGGATGCTGACGCTGCTGCGGTCGAACCTGTTCTACAAAGTGCCACCGATGAACATCCGGCATATCCTGCGCAAATTCAAACCGGTGTTCGTGCACGCGGGCGAGGTCGTCATCCGTCAGGGCGAGATCGGCGATTGTTGTTATTTCATCAAGGAGGGCAGTGTCGCGGTGATGCGTGCCAGCCACGACCAAGGCCGCTCCGAGGTGGTCGCTGAACTGGGTGTCGGCCGCTGTTTCGGCGAAGACGCGCTGTTGCACGAAACCCCGCGCAATGCCTCTGTCGTCATGCGCGACAACGGCGTGTTGATGCGTCTGGAAAAGCAGGATTTCTTTTTGTTGCTGAAACCGCCACCGCTGAAAACCCAGAGCCTCAGCGAAATCGACCGCGAATTGATCAGCGGTGCGGTGTTGCTCGATGTGCGCAGTCAGGACGAATTCGAGCGCGTACATGCCGATCGTGCGTTGAATATGCCGCTCAATATTCTCAAGCTGAAATCGCGCCTGCTGGAACCGGGAACCCGTTACATCGCTTATTGCAACAGTGGTCGGCGCAGCAGTGCCGCGGCATATCTGTTGGGTGAAGAGGGGTTTGACGTGTCCGTGCTGCGCGGTGGTTTTGAAGCGCTGCCGCTGCCGCAACGGCAGCGATTTCTGGTCGCCGGCGACGCCGACCATCTGGCTCGCGAGCAACAGTTGATCAGGCGGCAGTTGGCCGCCAGTGCACAGCGCTGACACGGCCGCTGCGATTTCCTCCTCCGCATCGTGCCCCGTATACTGCGGCCATATCCGCAGCGAGCCCGCCTCATGGAATCCTTTCGCAATATCGGCATCATCGGCCGCGATGGCAACGGTGTGGTCGAATCCCTGCAGCGCCTGATTCAATTTCTGCGTCTGCGCGGTCTCAATGTCGTGATCGGCGATCACATTGAACATCTGCTCAGTGCTGAACTCCGCACCGATGTGCGCATCAGCTCGCGCAAGATGATCGGCGAAGTCTGCGACCTGATCATCGTCGTCGGTGGCGACGGCAGTCTGCTGGGGGCGGCGCGCATGCTCTCGCGTTATGACGTGCCGGTCCTCGGTGTCAACCGCGGCCGTCTCGGTTTTCTGACCGATGTTTCGCCGGATGAAATCGAAGTGCGCGTCGGCGAAGTGCTCGATGGTCAGTACCGCCTCGAAAAACGTTTCCTGCTCGACGCCACCGTCAAACACAACGGCGAACCGATCGGTGTCGCCGACGCGCTCAACGATGTCGTGGTCAACTCCGGCACCTCGGCAAAAATGATCGAGTACGAGTTATACATCGAAGGCGAATTTGTCTATCGCCAGCGCTCCGATGGTTTGATCGTGTCGACGCCGACCGGATCGACGGCGTATTCGCTGTCGGGTGGTGGGCCGATCATGCACCCGCGGCTGGATGCCATCGTATTGGTGCCGATGTTTCCGCACACACTGAGCGCGCGCCCGATCGTGGTCGATGGCAACAGCGAAATCAAAATCGTGATTTGCGATTCCAATCAATCGGGCGTGCCGGTGACCTGTGACGGGCAAGTCAACCTCACTGCGCAGCCTGGCGACGCTGTCTACGTCACCAAAAAACCGCACAAGCTGAAATTGATCCATCCGCTGACACACAGCTTCTACGCCAGCTGCCGCGACAAATTGGGGTGGGGCGCGTCGCCGATCTGATGTTTCTCTCGTGCTGTCCACCCACTCCATTCCGACACTCGAATTTGCAGACGAGCGCCATGACGGTTGCCAGTGTTTGCCATGAGGCGCGTCATGATTGACTGCAAAGCTCTGGAAGTGTCGATCGACGAAGATCTGCGCGAGCTCAGCCGCTATCTTTGGGCGCTGGGATTGCCGCATCGCATCACCGAACAATCGGGTAAGCAGATCGTCTGGGTTGGCGAGCCGACGCAGATCGATCCCCTGCGCGAGTTGTACGCGCGTTGGCGCCGCGGCGAAACGCTGCCGCCGGTGGAGCGAAAGTCACGTTATGTCTTCGCCACGACACGGCGTTTTGATCCGCGCCTGGTACCGCTGACCTGTCTGCTGATCGCGCTGAGTGTGTTCGGTTACCTGATTGCCGAGTTCGATGGCGAACTCAAGATATTGCCGTGGCTGACCTTCTTCGAGTTTCGCGCCGAAGGTGCGCAGATCAGTTTTACGTTGCCGCTGCGCGAATACTGGCGGCTGCTGACGCCGATCTTTCTGCATTTCAGTCTGCTCCATATCGTGTTCAACATGCTCTGGCTGTGGGATCTGGGGGGGCGTATAGAGCGGGTGCAGGGCACCTGGCGCCTGTTGGGCCTGGTCGGACTGATCGGGGCCGGTTCCAATATTGCGCAGGCAGTATTCGCCGATGTCGGAATTTTTGGTGGCATGTCCGGCGTGATCTACGGTCTGCTCGGTTACAGCTGGGCGTGGGGCGGATTGCGCCGCGATCCGGCACTGCACGTGCCGACCCCGATAGTCGCGGTAATGGTGGGGTGGTTGCTGCTGTGTATCGTCGGCTTCACCGAGTTGATGGGACTGGGCGGAATCGCCAACGCCGCGCATGTGGGCGGATTGGTGCTCGGGCTGATTCTGGGCGCGGGTGCAGCGCTGCTGGCGCCGCGGTCGGGTATGGAAAAATCGTAAGGGTCATCATGAATTACCAACAACTCATTGCCAGTATCAATCCGGAAATCCACGCCAGCCTGAAACGCGCCATCGAGATCGGCCGCTGGCCGGATGGGCGCACGCTCAGCGATGAGCAGCGCGCGTTGTGCATGGAGGCGGTGATCGCCTACGAAGCCGCGCATGTCGGCGAAATTGATCGGGTCGGTTATATCGATCGCGGCAAAAAAGCCGAAGGCGAGGTTTGCGACAGCCACGACGGACACGATCATGACGCCGATGAACCCCAGCCGCTGCAATGGAAATAAGCCCGGTGACTGCAACGTCTGGAGCCCTGCGCAAACTGCGCGCCGAATTGGGTGAGGCGGTGGCGTATACGCTGCCGGTCGGCGACTCAGAAATTTCGCTCAACGCGTTACTGGGGCGCAGGATTGCGCTGAATTTTCTCGGCGCGATCACCTGCATGAATTGTGGGCGCAAAACCGGCAAGAGTTTTAATCAGGGCCATTGTTATCCGTGTTTCCAAAAGCTCGCGAGTTGTGACACCTGCATCATGAGCCCGGAAAAATGCCATTTCGATGCGGGTACCTGTCGCGAGCCCGAATGGGCGCAGGCGCACTGTTTGCAACCGCATGTGGTGTACCTCGCCAATTCGTCGGGTCTGAAGGTCGGCATTACGCGTGGTACCCAGCTGCCGACGCGCTGGATCGATCAGGGCGCGGTGCAGGCGCTGCCGATTTTCGGAGTGCAGACGCGGCTGCAGTCAGGTCTCGTGGAAGACTTGTTGCGCCAGCACGTCACTGACAGGACCAATTGGCGCGCGATGCTGAAAGGCCAGGCCGATCCCATCGATCTGATGGCGGAGCGCGATCGTTTGCTGGCGTTATGTGCCGATGGTATCAGCGTGCTCCAGCAGCGTTTCGGCCTGCACGCGATCCAGTTGCTGCCGGCTGCGGAAATACTCGGCATTGCCTATCCGGTGCTGCAATATCCCGTCAAGGTGGTCAGCCTCGATCTGGAGAAGACGCCCGCGATTGCCGGCACCTTGCTCGGGATCAAAGGTCAGTACCTGATGCTGGATATCGGTGTCATCAATATTCGTAAGTACGGCGCTTATCACGTCAGCTTCAGTTCGGAGCAGTAAGCCGGCAATACCCACCCTCTAAACGTTGTATCAAGTACGTGGAGTGATTTCTATGCGTGACGCCCAGGCTCGCACCATCTATCTGCGCGATTACAGCGCCCCGGATTTTCTGATCGACCGCACCGAACTGTTTTTTGAGCTCGACGAAACGCAGACCATCGTGCGCTCGAAATTGTTCATGCGCCGCAATCCCGACGCGGCGACGCCGAATGCGGCGCTGGTGCTCGACGGCTGCGAATTGTTATTGCGCTCAGTCGCCATCGACGGCATCGCGCTGACGGCGCAGCAATATGCCGTCACCGCAGACAAGCTCAGCATCGACAAGGTACCGCTGCAATTCGTGTTCGAGTGCGAAACACTGATCAAGCCACAGCTCAACACGTCGCTGGAAGGTCTCTATAAATCGCGCACGATGTTTTGTACGCAGTGCGAAGCTGAAGGTTTTCGCAAGATCACGTACTTCCTCGATCGCCCCGACGTGATGTCCGTTTATACCGTCACGCTCAGCGGCGATCGCGCGCGGTACCCGGTGCTGTTGTCGAACGGCAATTTGCTGGAGCAGAGTGCCGCGGGGCTGCGCCACACGGCGGTATGGCACGATCCGTTTCCGAAACCCTGTTATCTGTTCGCGCTGGTCGCCGGTGATCTGGCTTTTATCGAAGACCATTTCACAACAATGAGTGGCAGCGATGTATTGCTGCGCATTTATGTTGAAGCCAAGGATCTCGATAAATGTGATTACGCGATGCACTCGCTGAAGGCGGCGATGCGTTGGGACGAAGAAGTCTACGGGCGCGAATACGATCTCGGCATTTTCAACATTGTCGCCGTTGATGATTTCAATATGGGCGCGATGGAGAACAAGAGCCTCAATATTTTTAATACATCGGCAGTGCTGGCGCGTCCGGAAACCACCACCGACGCCGGTTTTCAGCGCGTTGAAGGTGTGGTCGCGCACGAATATTTCCACAACTGGTCCGGCAATCGCGTCACCTGTCGGGACTGGTTTCAACTGAGCCTGAAAGAAGGGTTTACCGTATTTCGCGACGCCGAATTTTCGGCTGACATGGGTTCGCCGACGGTCAAGCGCGTCGAAGATGTCAGCCTGTTGCGCACGCTGCAGTTCGCGGAAGACGCGGGACCGATGTCACATCCGGTGCGGCCCGACGCGTATATGGAAATTTCCAATTTCTATACGCTGACGGTGTACGAGAAAGGCTCAGAGGTGGTGCGCATGCTGCGCAACCTGCTCGGCCCGGAATTATTCCGCCGCGGCACCGATCTGTATTTCTCGCGCCACGACGGTCACGCGGTCACCTGCGATGATTTTGTGCAGGCAATGCAAGAGGTCAGCGGTCGCGATCTGACGCAATTCAAACGCTGGTATTCGCAAGCCGGTACCCCTCGCGTCGATATCAGCGGTCACTACGATGAACACGCGCGCACTTACGCGTTGACGGTCAAACAATCCTGCCCGCCGACACCGGGGCAGTCGCACAAGGAGCCGTTCCACATTCCGCTGGCGGTGGCGCTGCTCGGTGACGCCGGTGCGTTGCGCCTGCAACTCGCCGATCGCGCGCCCGATCTTGATCTCGATCAGGTCCCGGGCGATAACACGGAGTTGGTGCTCGACGTCACCTTGAGCGAACAACAATTTGTATTCACCGATATTCCCGAAGTGCCGGTGCCGAGTTTGCTGCGCGGTTTTTCTGCGCCGGTGAAATTGGTGTATCCGTATTCACGCGACGAGCTGATGACGTTGATGCGACGCGACAGCGATGGGTTTTGTCGCTGGGATGCGGGCCAGCAGCTGGCGGTCGCCGCGCTCGGCGATGTGATGGCGGCCTATCGCCGCAGCAAAACCCTGCAACTCGATGCGCGCCTGATAACGGCATTCAGCGATCTGCTGGCGGACCTGTCCACCGATGACACGTTAGATCCGGCGATGGTGGCGTTGATGCTGACGTTGCCGACTGAAGCCTATCTCGCCGAACTGGCGACCGAGGTCGATGTTGAGGCGATTCACGTCGCGCGCCAATTTGCGCGCGAGCAGATCGCGTCACAATTGCAGGACATTCTCTGGAGTACCTATCGCGCCAATCAGATGACCGAACCCTATCAACCGTCGGCGCAGCAGGTCGCACGGCGCAGTCTGAAAAATGCGTGCCTCTCCTATTTGATGGCGCTCGAAACCGACGCTGCGGTGGCGGCAGCCGTTGCGCAGTTCAATGACAGCGACAATATGACTGACGTGATGGCGGCGCTGACGATGCTGGTAAACAGTTCGCGACAGGGCGAGCGCGAAACGGCACTGGCGGCCTTTTATCAGCGCTGGCACGACGAGCCGCTGGTGGTGAATCAGTGGTTCCAGGTGCAGGCGACCTGCCGTCGGCCGGGCACGCTCGAACACGTGCAGCAGCTGATGCAGCATCCGGCGTTCGATGTTCGCAATCCCAATAAGGTGCGTGCTGTGGTCGGTGCGTTCGCGAATCAGAACGCGGTGAATTTCCATCGTGCCGACGGCGCCGGTTACCGTTTCCTCGCGGATCAGGTGATCGCACTGAACAAACTGAATCCGCAGATTGCGGCGCGTCTGTTGGGCCCGTTGTCCAAGTGGCAGAAATTTCCGGCGGCGGCGCGTGCGCGGATGATTGCGGAGTTGCGCCGTATCGAAAAAGAAAACACGCTATCGCCCGATGTTTACGAAGTGGTGGTGAAAAGTCTGGCCGGCAGTTGAGCGCGCCGAGCATTCATTCAATTTAAGGAAGACATCATGTCCATTCGTCCCCGTCGTTCCGTGTTGTACATGCCGGGCAGCAATTCGCGTGCAATGGAAAAAGCCAAATCCATCGCCGCCGATGTGTTTGTGTTCGATCTGGAGGATGCCGTTGCACCGGATCAAAAAATTGCGGCGCGCCCGAATATCCTCGCCGCACTGAATGGTGGTGGTTACGGCAAACGTGAATTGGTCGTGCGCGTCAACGGTCTCGATACGCCGTGGGGCGATGACGATTTGCGGTTTGCTGCGACCAGCGGTGCGCATGCGGTGTGCGTACCGAAAGTCGAAAGTGCCGCACAGGTATGCGATGTTGCGGCGCGGCTCGAACGTTACGGTGCGCCTGCCGGGCAGACATTGTGGGTGATGGCGGAAACGCCGCGCGGTGTGCTCAACGCCGAGCAGATTTGCGGTGCACATCCGCGCCTGTCGGTGCTGATGCTCGGCACGTCCGATCTCGCCAAGGATTTGCGGGTGCCGCATCGCCCCGACCGCATCGGTTTTATTACGTCGCTCGGTTTATGCGTGCTGGCGGCGCGCGCACATGGTCTCGATGTACTCGACGGCGTGCATTTGAATATCAACGACACGGAAGGTTTGCGCGCCGTCTGCGAACAGGGTCGCGCGCTCGGCTTCGACGGTAAAACCTTGATCCACCCGAGCCAGGTCGATATCACCAACGAAGTGTTCGGGCTGGATCAGGTCGCGATCGAGCGCGCGCAGCGTGTCATCGAGGCGTGGGAATCTGCGGAGAAGCAGGGCATGGGCGTGGCGGTACTGGACGGCAAGCTGGTGGAAAACCTGCACGCTGCCGAAGCGCGACGGGTGCTGGTA
>JBEVMI010000098.1:0-3689 GCA_040508685.1 Spongiibacteraceae bacterium | reverse complement strand
GGTGTGGGGTGCAAGCCCGTCGAGGAAATAACAGTGACGATGCTGCCCTTGCCTCGCGCCATCATTTTTGGCGCGAGATCGCGCAGCAGACGCAGCGGTCCCCACACCAGCATGTCGTGTTGCGCGGCCCATTGCTCATCCGGTGTCGTCAGGATATCGCCGAGAAAAGTATTTTCCGGCTGTGCGCTGAGCAGTACGCCATCGATGCCGTCGAAGGCCGACCAGGTGAATTCGGCGAGACGTTTGACGTCCTCCGGTTTACACATATCGGCCGCGCAACAATGCACGCTACAACCGTGATCGCGGCGCAACTCGGCAGCGAGTGTTTCCAGTTTCGATAAGGTGCGACTGGTCAGCACGAGATCGGCGCCTTCACGCGCGAATGCACGCGCAAAATCGCCGCCCATGAAACCGGATGCGCCGGTAATCAGAAATTTTTTACCTGTCAAACGCGCCATGACGATGGATCCTCATTGCTGATTATTGTTAGAACATCGCCAAGCAAATCGGCGATTCCTTTGGGAGGATTGCACCGCAGCCAAACGGGATTCAACGCAATGCGTGCAGAGTCCCCAGCTCGTCGGCTGCCACCGAATAACGTTCGGTCATCGCCGCGGTGTAAGCATTAGGCTGCATTTCTTCCGGGGTCATCACCCACAGGAAACCGTGCAGGATGTGCCGCACGTAATCGGTCCACGCTGCGTTGAACGATGGTGCATCGACGCCGAGATCGCGCAGGCGACCGAGGTATTGTTCGAGCAATTCCTTTTCATGCGTGCGCCGATCCTGTGGCGCCAGCGAGCCGGCAATAAAAATGGCGGCGTCGTGCGACCACGGGCCCAGCATCACCGTCTGCCAGTCGAGAAAACGCACGGCGCCATTCGCTTCGCGATAGGTATTGCCGATATGGGTGTCGCCATGCAAAAAACACTGCGCCGCTGCGTCATCGTAAGCCCACAGGCGCTCGAAGCTGCGCACCACAACATCGCGCTTGCGCAAATCGCCCGCGACCGGGTTCGCTTTCGGCAGCGACAGATGTTTATCCCAATGCTCCGGCGTCAACAGTTGATGCATGACATGGCGCAGACCCGGATTACCTTTGCGCAGCCAGCCCTGCTCGACGAGTTCGGTGTTGTTCCACCAGCGCGCATGCCAGCGCGCCTGCACGTCGAGACCCTGCGCGACCTGCTCCGGCGTGTAGGCAATCGTGGGAATGCCAAAAGCCACGCCGCGTTTATCCAGATCTTCCATCAGCACGATGGCCTGATTCGTCGCCGTGTCGTATCCCGAGAAATAGGTGGCCGGCAGCGGAATATCCAGCTGCGGCGCAATGACCTTGTAGAAAATGGCTTCCGTGACATAACCGCTGCCGACCATCTGCAACAGCTCGGGATCGAAACCGCCTTTCACATACACGATCGTCGGCAGGCCAAGCGCTTTACCGGCGTCGTTGTACGTCAACTCCATTTGTACTTTCGTCGCCGAGCCCCAGATCACCTTGATTACCGACGACGCGATGACATCGACCGTGGGATGACGTTGTTTGATTGCCTGATTCAGCCACGTTGTGGTGACTGCTTCGACGGACATCGGTAACGACAGACTGTTGCTCAAAACAAGATTCTCATGCGTACGGAAATTGATTGGGGATTGTCATCTCCACACTACCGGGGATGACAATCCGAGTTGCCGTCACTTAGTTGCCGTTGCTTATTTGCCGTGCGGTTACTTAAGCGCGCTTCTGCTTGAAGAACGCGCGCGGCAGCGAACCCACTGGAATCGGTGTGACTTCGACCGGAACACCGAGCGCCGATTGCAGTGCAGCAGCGAGCTTGCTGCCGTCATCGGCGGTCTCGACTTTCACCG
This sequence comes from Spongiibacteraceae bacterium, assembly GCA_040508685.1. Taxonomy (GTDB): domain Bacteria; phylum Pseudomonadota; class Gammaproteobacteria; order Pseudomonadales; family CAMLJR01; genus CAMLJR01. The sequence continues at coordinate 1,823 of JBEVMI010000098.1, read as the reverse complement.
ACAACTTGTCAGCGGTCTTGCCCTTTTCGATGACGAACTCCGGCGCACCAAACGGATCGAGTGCGAGCTGCACATCGAGCGGGAAAATCTGCCGACCGTTAAAGACCTGCAAGTCGCCACCGCGGCCGAGCAAGGTATAACGCAGACCGGTTTCACCGCAGGGACAGGTCATGCCCGGCATACGCTCGGCCCAGTCCTCGACGTCGTAACGCAGCCAGAACGAGCCGCCGCTGAAGCTGCTGTACACGAGGTGGCCACGGCCGCCTTCCGGCACTTCCTTGCCGGTAACCGGATCACAGACCTGCACCACGACCATGTCCGCATTGGTGTGATAACCGGTGTGGAAGCGGCAGTCTTTCAGCTGCGCCGCCGCAATTTCAGACGCGCCGCTGATATTGAAAATACGGATGTTGAAGCGGTCTTCGAGATTCTTGCGCGGGCCTTCGAACTGGCAGGCGGCCTCCATGAACGCGACGCCGGCGCCGTTGAACAGCGCGCGCAGATCGACGCCGAGTTCCTCGGCCGCCTGCGCATAAATCTGCAGCTGCGAGCCGCTCATCATGTAGTTGGTCGGCTTCAGCATCAGCCAGGTGTTGATGTGCTCCTTGGCCATGTCGACATTCATCGGCGGGCCGACCGGAATGCCCATCGCCGGCAGTTGGCGCAGACCAGGATCGGTGCCGCCCATCGCGGAATAAATGAAGCCGGGCCAGCTATTGGTCTGGCGCGCGCCGGCGCGCATGCCCTCTCGCCACAGGTTGCGCACGGCCGCTTCCTTGTATTGCACGAAATCGGCTTCGTTGCGCAAATACATCATCGGCTTGCCGGTGGTGCCGGTGGAGGCGCCGATGCAGGTCGATTCCTCGACGCTCATCGCGCGCCACGTTCCCCACGGCGGATTGGCCGCATCGTCGGCGCGCAATTCGTCTTTGATCGTGCGTGGGATTTCATCGAGCGGCGGCATTTCCTTCGCCGACAAACCGGCCGCCTCGAATTTGTTTTTGTAGAACGGAATCGGCTGCTCCCAGATTCGTTTCCATTCGCGCTCCAGAGCGGCACGCTGATGTTTGACCAGCGCCTCGGGGTCCATGCCCTGGCCGGTGGGGTTCCATAATTCGCGCTTGGGGTCGAGCTGGTTGCTCATGGTGTCTCCTGAATTATTCAAGTTAATCAGATGCGGGCGATACGCGGCCGGTCAGGTTGGCCAACTAAGTATCATATGACCCGCCAGTCTAATCGACGCGGCTAGTCGCCACTAGCCTCAAACAGACACGGAATAGCGCGAACCGGCCAAAGCTGGCCCTTTAGTCACCAAGATCGACAGCCGCCAGATCGACAGCCGCCCGCGGACGCTGGCCGACACGACTACTGGTAATTCGGCGGTCGTCAACGGAGAACCCACCGCAGGGCGTATGTGCCCCTTGAGAACGGGGTCGTCAGTTTGGATCAGATCTTCGCAGCGAGATCATTTCTCGAGCGGGCATATGTACACGAAATACCCCGCATGCAAACAAAAAATGTGGGCGACACAAAATCCGTACACATGGTGGTGTTCGATTCGATTACAGAAATTGTTCGTTAAATACAATGAGTCCATGAAATGCAATGGACTCGCGCATCCTCTTGCTCAAGCCCGTGCCTCAGTGCAGGTTTCACGCGAGGCTGCGTTCACGAAAATAGGTTTGGATTTCGTTGGCAAAAAGCGCCGACTGCTCGAACGCAGCGAAATGCCCGCCGCGATCGACCTCGTTCCAGTAAACGATGTTTTTATACTGGTTTTCGGCCCAGCTGCGCGGCGCCTGAATGATCTCTTTGGGAAACAC
>JBEVMI010000087.1:0-3731 GCA_040508685.1 Spongiibacteraceae bacterium | reverse complement strand
GACCGGCATTGCGCATACCGATGTGCTGGTCGCGAAAGCGCGCAGCAACGACGGCATCGATCTCGATCTGGTGTTGTATCCCGCTACGGCATCCGGTGCGCAGTCTTTGACGATCGAACGTCTGCACCGCGATCGACGCTATCGTGTCAGCAGCAAGGAGCAGACCCAGGAAATTGTCGCGGACGCTCAGGGCCGTGCAATGTTCTCGGTCAATCTCGATGGCCGCACTTCAGTCCGCATTGAGCCGAGTTGAACGATATTTTTTAAGTCGTAAAAAAATACAGGCATAAGAGTATGAACAGTTTCGAAAAGCTTCAAAATGTTGATCGCGATTTTCTGACGCGCATCGTCGCGCCTGATCGCGAGGGGCCGCTGACGCTGCGATTGCAACGCCGCGCCTTCGGCATTTATCTCGTGCTCTGTGCCGTGGGATTGTTGCCTTGGCTAACGGGCGCTTCGGCGTCGTGGCAGGCGGCGGGCGTCGGCATGCTCTGGCCTGGCGCCGGCTTTCTCGCCGTAGGCGGCTGGTGGCTGTTGCTGATCCCGCTCACGCTGGTGTTGTTCGGTCTCGCGCTGTTCTTGTGGTTCGCCTCGGCCATGCTCGTTGCGCCGATCATCATCTGGCTGGGTTCGGCTGCACTGGCCGGCGCATTGGCGGGCGAGTCGGTTTCGTCAGTGGGGATTTTTGTTGCGATTGCAGCGGCCGTGCTGTTTCGTTTTCGCGGGCAAATCAAGAAGCGCGACAAGATGCGCGCTGCCGTCGCCAAGCGCGAACAGAGAAACGAATATCTGCCGCGCGCGATCGATGCACTGCCGGAGGCGCTCTCAGCGGCGCGTCCTTTGCCTGCGGAGCGTGAGCTGAGTGCCGAACAGGCGGCAGCACTGCGTTATGTATTCGATCGCGCACTGCAGCCGGTCGGACAACTCGAAGGCTTCGATCACATCGAGCAATTTCAGCCATCGGCCCTGCGTTATCAGCTCAATCAGCTCGGCTATACGCTCGCTCTCGCCCAGTGTCAGTACACGCCGAATTTTCACGGCTACCTCAATCAGGCGCAGCGCAATCTCATCGAGCAATCGCTGGAAGGCAAGGTCTGGAATTACTGGCGCTGGGAAAGATTGTGGGGGAAATTCAGCCTCAACGACAATCCGGTTGATTACGACAACATCATGCTCACCGGCTTTCTCGGCTTGCAGGTGGCGTTATACACGGGCAACACCGGCGATCTGCGCTATGCGCAACCGGGTGGCCTGAGCTTCAAGCGCGACGGCAAGGTAATTCATATCCACGATCTGCATTCGTTTGTCGGTTCGCTGACGAAAAATTTCGACGAGAATCCGTTCTGCCTGTTCCCGTGCGAGCCCAACTGGATTTATACCTTCTGCAACTCGCGCGGCATGACCACGCTGCTCGCCTGCGATCGTATTTTCGGTACCGATAATTCGCGTCAGCGCCTGCCGCGTTATTTGCAACAGTTCGATGCGGAATTTATTTCGCCCGATGGCACCGGCCTCGCATTCAAATCGCAATTGACGGGTTTCAATATCGGAATGTCGGGGAGCGGCGACGAATCCCAGGTGCTGCCATTCAGCCCGATCGATTCGAAACGCTCGTTGCGGTGCTGGGCAATATCGCGGCAGGAAACGGTCGATTTCTCCAGCGGCAAACCGGTATTGAAACTGGATGGAAAAGGCTTCGATTTCGGCAATTACAAGCGCGGTTATACCTGGGCGCTCGCGCAAACGCTGGGCTGCGCGCGCGAAATGGGCGATGAAGTCATCGCGAAAGCGGCGCTGGAAATACTCGATGAACTTTGCGAGCTCGACACCAGCAACGGCAGGCATCAGTGGAAGGGATCGACGATGGCGTGCGCCAGCGCGATCATGGCTTTCCTGATGCAGCGCGACGACTGGCGCGACACCGTGCTGAACGGACCGACAGCGGAAGCATTGCGCGGCCCGATCCTGACGAATATCAAATACCCGAATGTGCTGGTGGCGAAAGCACGTAGCAATGACGGCGACGATCTCGATCTTGTGCTTTATCCGGGTAAAAACTCCGGCTCTCAAACTATTACCATCGAGCGCCTTCAGCCGCAGCGGAATTACCAGATTACCGGTGGCGGGAATGTTCAGCAGATGATTGCAGATGATCGAGGCACCGCAACGTTCGCAGTCCATCTCGACAACCGTACACCGATTCGAATTCAGCCCTGCTGAACAGGCAGTGACACGAGGAGAAATTGATGACTACGCAGAACTGCCACATCGCGCATCCCGATAAATTGTTTATCGGCGGTGAGTGGGTCGAGCCATCGACCGCGAATAAAATCGACATCGTGCATCCGGGTAGCGGTGACGTTGTGCTGAGTGTTGCCGAAGCGCGCGAGCAGGATATCGATCGCGCGGTAGCCGCCGCGCGCGATGCCTTCGATAACGGACCGTGGCCGCGTTTATCCGTGCAGGAGCGCGCGCAATATCTGATCGCGCTGGCGGAACAACTCGACACGAGACTCGAAGATCTGGCAATTGCGCACACGCTGGAAATCGGTGTGCCCATTTCGATGTCACGCGCGACCGTCGCGACGATTCCTGCGGATGCGCGCGCATTCGCGAGTTTCGCGGAGACCTACCAGTTCGAGGAAGTGCGTCCTGCGAATGGCGGTCATGCACTGATCACGCGCGAGCCGGTCGGCGTGGTCGCGGCGATCGTGCCGTGGAACCTGCCCGGCCACCTCGGCATGATCAAGATCTGCCCCGCGCTGCTGGCCGGCTGCACAGTCGTCGTCAAACCCTCGCCGGAAGCTCCGCTTGACCTGCTGATCATCGCTGAAGCGGCGGAAAAAATTGGTCTGCCGAAAGGTGTTCTCTCGATTTTGCCGGCCGGCCGGGAAGTTGGCGATCGCCTGATTCGCGATGTGCGGGTCGATAAGGTCAGCTTCACCGGTTCGACCGCCGCCGGCAAACATATCGGCGCAGTGTGCATGCAACGCGTGGCGCGCGTCAGTTTGGAGCTGGGCGGCAAATCGGCGGCAATTGTCCTCGATGACGCGCCGCTGGAAGCGGTAATTCCCGCGCTTGTGGGCATGTCCACACTGTTGAACGGCCAGGCCTGCATGGCCCTGACCCGCGTGCTGGTATCGAAACAGCGCGAGGCCGAATTGATCGACGCACTCGGCGCCGCATTCAACGCACTGACCGTCGGCGATCCGTTCGATCCCGCGACACGCATCGGCCCGCTGGCGACTTCCACACAACGCGACCGCGTTGAAGGCTATATCCAGAAAGGCATCGGCGAAGGCGCGTGCGTCGTCACCGGCGGCAAACGCCCCGCCCATATGCAAAGCGGCTTTTTCGTCGAACCCACCATTTTTGCGAACGTCGACAATGCCATGACGATTGCGCAGGAGGAAATTTTCGGACCGGTGGTTTGCGTGATCGCCTATGACGACGAAGACCACGCGGTCGCGATCGCCAATGACAGTGCATACGGTCTCAATGGCGCGGTATTTACCCTCGACGCGAAACGCGCCCTGGCCATCGCGCGGCGCATCCGTTCCGGCACCGTCGCGCACAACGCGATGGGCCCGCAGTCGTGCATGCCCTTCGGCGGTTTCAAACAGTCGGGTATCGGCCGCGAAGGCAGTCCGGAAGGCATCGATCTCTACACCGAAATCAAAACCATCTACATCAACGGTCCGGCAAAATAAAAGCGCCGCGACCGCCACCCC
>JBEVMI010000468.1:0-4600 GCA_040508685.1 Spongiibacteraceae bacterium | reverse complement strand
ATGCTCGGACAGCACCGCATGTTCAGCGTCTTCAAAGTCATCGGTGATCACGACCCGGTTATCACTTTTGATCCGCAGTTGGTGGATCGGCCGGCAGCGCAGATCTATCGCGAAAAAATGACGTAACACTCGGCGTTGTGATCGGCGTAAGGAGAGAACGCGCTGTGACGATATATCCGGCCAAGACGGCGCACGCTTCAAGCGGTTTTTATTCAGGAAGATGGTTTTGCGGAGAATACTGTGAAAGGTCAATTGCGATTTGATGGGCAGGTTGCCATTGTTACCGGAGCCGGTCGCGGCGTGGGTCGTGCACACGCCGAATTACTGGCAGCTCGTGGCGCCGCAGTGGTGGTCAACGACATCGGTTTTTCACCCAGCGGCAGCGGCGAAAAATCGTCGGGGCCAGCCGATGAAGTGGTCTCCGCAATCAAGGCTGCCGGCGGTCGCGCAGTGGCGAGTTATGACGATGCGTCGACGGCCGAGGGCTGTCAGCACATGGTGGAACTGGCGCTGGAACATTTCGGCGGCATCCATATGTTGATCGCCAACGCCGGCACCATTGAGCTGAAACTGTTTGGCGATATCACGGAGGCCGATTTCGATTTTCAGATGCGGCAGCATGTCAACGGCTGCTTCAACGCCACGAAGGCGGTGTGGCCACATTTCGCGCAAAATAAATATGGTCGCATCGTGCTGACCACATCGGGCATCGGTTACTTCGGTTTCGAAAAGCAGTTGAGTTACGGTGCGGCGAAGGGGGCGATTCACGGCATGATGCGCACGCTGGCTCTGGAAGGCGCGCCGCTCAATATTGCCGTCAATGCATTCTGGCCGTCGGCGTTCACGCGCATGGTTGGCGGCGATGCCAACGAGGAATTGAAGGCGCGCATGCAGCGCAATTCGCCGGCGTCACTCGCCGCGCCGGTTGCAGTCTGGTTGACGCACGGCGACTGTCCGCTCACGGGCGAAGTGTTGCACGGTGGCTCGGGGCGCGCATCGCGCGTGTTCGTGGCGGAAACTCGCGGTTACTACCAGCCGGGGTTGACGCTCGAAGATGTTGCCGAGAACCAGCAGAGCGTGCTGCAGGAAGACGGGTATTTCGTATTCCGTTGTGCAGCCGACAGCTCGGTCGCGCAGGCGAAAATCCTGGAAGAGTACAACGCCAACAACAGTTAATCGGCGTTCCCCCTCACCATAGAACCGAGACGCGCGATCAGGGGATCGTGCGCTGTTCAACGCTTCACTTGGCGATGGCTGTCGCCTCAAGAATTTTCAACAGACCCGCCTTGCGCACGACATCGATCTGGTCGGTATTGCGTACGCCAAGCTGACCGCCGAAATCGAGTGCGCTGACGAGCACGGTCACATCCCCTTCAGTCCATGTTCCCTGACTACGCGGCACGACCAGCAGCCAGCCGCGCGTTGCGAGCAGGTCGTACGGTGGCATTTCGCCGTTAGCGGGTTGCAGGTGGCAGTGCGCAGCCGCAGCGCTGAAACGATCCTGCAAATAATCCGTTGCAGTGGTAGCCGAGGCGGCGATGGCATTGTCGTCGAGGCGGATAAATGCGTGCACGAAACGGAACTGCGGAATTTGCTGGACAACATCGGCAGGCCCATCGATAGGGAATGTCGATGCCAGTGGCGGCGTGCGACCCGGCATCATGTGAAGGTGCCGGTGGGGTTGGCTGGCGCCTGCAATCTTGCCGCCATTGAACATCGCCAGACCATCGGCTGCCTGCAACAGCAGCGCGAGTGCGTGAAAGTCGCTGCGTTCAAGCGGAGCAACCTGCGGTACGAATTCGCGTGTCACCGCCATCACGTGATGTTGGTCAATCGGAAATTTATTCAGCAGTAGCACATGCGTCGGCGAAAGATTGGTGACGAACAGGTCTTTCTCGTAAGGCAGGAATGGGTTGCCGCCCGCACTTTTCTGCAGCACACCGGCCATATCCTTCAGCGACAGGGACGAGAGGCTGCTTATCGTGTAACGCAAGCCATTTTCGCTGACTTCAACGACTTCGGACTGCAGTGGCAGCAGGACGCCGCGCTCGATCGCTCGCGCAGTGGCTTCTGCAACGAGTTGCGAAAGGGATGGCATGGCATTTCTCCTGATATATGCAACCTATAAATCGATGCATGAAAGCCTTGATTGAGTCTGGTCATTTCAGAGCTGCGCGATGTAACGCCGACTTAGCGGCGCATTGCCAGTGCTCAAGGCATGCTCGAGTTTCTGTAGCGTGTTACTTGAGTGTTCGGCAACGCCAAGGTCTTGGTCGACACGTAATCGCGGCGGATGGGTGGTCTTGATTTTCGGTGTGCGGCGCTGCAATTCGACGACCGTACGCGCAAACAATATCAGTATCGGATTACCGGCGGTGTTGGCCAGAGTTTCCAGCAGATCGATTTTTAAGGTTGCCGGATTGTCGGATTTCCTCTGCAGCAATGCCAGCAGCGGTGCCAAATGCGATTGTCCAGCTCGCGCCACCCGCAGCGCGCTCAATTCGGCGGCAAGCATGCACAATTCGCTAGCGACCAGAGCGATTTCTTCCGGCCGCACGTGTACAAATTGAAACAGCAGCAAGTTGCTGCGAACGATGTTGTCCGGGGTGGGCACTGCGACGCAGAGTCCGCCTTGGCGGCCCTCGGCGGCAGCGACGACATGATCGCGTTGCAATACACGAATGGCTTCGCGCAACACATTGCGGCCAACTTCGTAGCGTTCCCCCAATAATTTTTCCGGCGCGATCGGGTCGCCTGGCTGATAGTTCAAGCGCAGGATATCGAGCTGGATCTGCAGCGTGAGCGTGTCGACGCGCCGGATGTTGCGCTCGGAGGGGAATGCTTCGACGATGCGTTCGGCGATGACGCGCGTGTGTGCAATGGAATTGCCGAGGTTGAATTGCTCGCCTCTGAACGGTGATGCCTCCAGCATCTGCTGAATATTGTCGTAGGCGACCCCTGCAGCTTGTATCGCACCGACGCTGTCGGCGCCGATCACGCACTCGAGCTGGCGCCGACGAACGCCGTACAGTGACAGGGTGCGAGCACTCTGCTTTTCGCTTTTGAAATCGGTCGCATCGAGACAGATGCCGACGCTGAATGTCAGTTGCGAAAGCACGAGGCCAAAAATTTGTACCAATGGGTTGCCGGCCAGAGCGAGGATGTGACGATAAATTGCTGCCGGCCCCTGCAGGTGACCCATGGCGGCGCGCTGCGTGCCGTCGGCGAGTACGGCCTGCGCCTGTAGCAGCACAGGCTCGTCGTTGTTGGCTGCGGCGAGTCGACACGCGATGCCGTCGATGGCGCGGCGTAGCGCGAGCAATTCAAAGCGGTTAATGCCGGCGAACAATAAATAATTGCGCATCGTCGTGGCGACCACGCTTTCCGCTGGCGCCGATACGAACAAACCACCGCTGCGACCGCGGCGCATGCAAGTGAGACCATCGCGTTCGGTGATGGCAAGCGCTTCGCGCATCACCCAGCGGCTGACGCCGAAACGTTGCACCAATTGTTCTTCATTGCCGAGCGACTGTCCCACTGGCCAGCCGGCGTCGATAATTTCCTGCTCCAGCGATTTTGCAATACGCGTCGCCAGTTGATCGGGAATCTCGGCGCCAAGCCTCCTGTCATTGATGATGGCATCGGTGATGTTTGCCACGTTGGGCATGGTTCAGCCCAGTCTCTTGGCGCGCACCGAACGCTCCAGCATGCCGTAGCCGATTTCACCATTCCACACGTGGTGGACGATGCCGTGATTCAATACGTGATGTTCGGGATTACTGCGATCGACGCCGAAAGCGACGCGGTGATGACCGACACCGTCGGTTACGGTAGTGACGTGGCCGATCGCGCGGGTTTCACTCTGAATGACGGCGCGGCCCAATTCCGACTCCAGCACGATTTCGTATTTCTGTCCGGAAAATACTGGCTTGTCGAGATCGATCGGCGCCCGCACGACGGTGGCGGGATAACGACGGCTGTTTTCATCCTGCATGAAGGCTTCGTTGTAATTCGCGCGCGACGTATCTTCGGGATCGGTGAAGCGGTGATAGCCGAACGCGCGACCGCTGGCGAAGGTTGCCGTGTGCCAGGTGTGGCCGATCATGTTGGTGAGATCGCGGCGACCGATGCGATGTGTGCGCACGCCAGTGCCGGTGAAGTTTATGGTTTCGCCTTCGACGGTCAGTGTGCCGCTGACGCACTGCAATTGTTCATAGCGCGTGCCGCCCATAAATGATTCGGCTTTCTTTTCGAATTTGTCGCGCGCCTCCGAATCGCCGGTCGCTTTCAGCAATGTGCCTTGCTGCCAGGGCGGTGCACACATCGTCAGTTCGGCGTCGAGTTTGATTGGCGTCTGGATGAAAGTGACATCGGGCACGCGTTCGTTCGCCATCGTCGTACCGGAGGTGGTGTTGGCGTAACCGTGATAACTCAGATTCCAGCGCACGAACGGTTCGAGGCAATCGGTTTTTACGCATGCCGCGCCGGGGCCGTGTACGTCGGTGAGGCGGCCGCGCTGCCAGCTGTAATACAAACGGCCGTCGGCGAAGCCGAGTTCAGTCCACTCGCGGCGCGTGCCCCACAATTTCGAGTCGGCTTC
>JBEVMI010000460.1:0-4595 GCA_040508685.1 Spongiibacteraceae bacterium | reverse complement strand
TTTACGATGGAGCAGCTGTACGCGACTTATCCCGACTTGCGGCTGGTATGGCTGCATCGCGATCCCGCGCAGACGCTGTCGTCGTTGGGCAGTTTCATTCTGTCGATTCGCAAACAGACACGCCCGGATACTGATCCCAAACGTCTCGGTCGCGAATGGGCTTCATTGCAGGAACTCGCTCTGCAGCGCGGCCTGGCTTATCGCGATCGCATGCAGGATCCGTCGCGGATTTGCGATGTCCATTACAACAGTTTGATGCGCGATCCGGTCGGCACCGTCGAATCGATTTACCGTCATTTTGACATGCCATTCAGCGACGCGGCCCGGAACGCGGTAGCGCAATGGCTGCGCGAAAATCCGCAGGATAAACACGGCGTACACAAATACACGCCCGAACAATTTGGCCTTGACGCCAACCATATTCGTGAGCGTTTCAGTTTCTACGTCGATCGCTTTGATGTGGGGCGAGATGCCTGATCCCACCCTATGCGAACAGCCTAAATTCCGGAGTTGTCATGAGTGAATCGGAATCCGGTTTACGGCCGTCTCGATATGTTGGGCCAGTTCTGGCACTTCGCCGGCATGTAATCGAAGCTCGATCTGCCGCCACCCACGCTCGGCCAGCACACCAGCGCGATCCTGCGTGAAATCGGCTTCGGCGATGCGGAAATTGCCGCCATGAAAGCCGCGCGGCTGGTGGCGGAAACCCTCGACATGAAATGGTCGGCAAGTTGAATTTTTGCCCCACTACGGATACGGACGGTACAGCATGAGCCATAGCGAAAATTCGATAGCCAACATTCTGGGCACCGGATTGTTGGCGCAGTTGGATCTGCCTCAGGTCGGCACTAAATTTCCGGCCGGTTATCACGAGGCGTATTGGTTCTATGGCTACGATGAGCAGGCCAGCATCGGCTACTACTTTTATCTGGTTGCCGACACGGGCGATGAAATTCTGCGCCACGAGCACACGTTTCTGTTCCTGCCGGATGGTTCGATCCTGGCCGGTTACTCTGCCGGCAGCAATACCCGCCATGCAATTGCTATTGGCGATCGGCTCGAACTCGAATGCGATGTGCCATTTAAACGCTGGCGCATTCGCTATAGCGCCGACATGACGCTCATTCCCGCGGATCGACGCATCGCCGGTGTCGCGCCGGGGCACGGCAGCACACCGGTCGAGGTTGCCCTTGAGTTCGACGCACACACCGCCGCGTGGAATACCGAAGGCAACTGGGGCGAGCCGCCACCGGCGCTGCGTTATCATCAGCTTGGCCGCGGTCGTGGCAGTATTCGCTGGGGCGGCGCCAAGGCCGCGATCGATGGTTACTGCTTTCGCAGTCACTCGCGGCGGCAGCGCGACATGGCTGGCTGGGCAGGCCACACGCTGGCCAATGCCTTGTTTGCCGACGGACGCGCATTCGGTATTTTTCGGATGCGCGGGTCCGCCGAACGACCGGAGCGCGGCCGTGGCTTTGTCATTGAAAACGGCCGTCTGTTCGATGCGGATGTCACGCAGCATCCGCAGCTGAATACGCCAGTTGAGCACGGCGAATCCTTTACCATCGTGCTCAGTGGCGAGTTTGGTGAAGCCGTCATTCACGGCGACGTTGTGAATGAGGTGTTCTTATCACAGACAGCCAGTGGGCGGCATTATGGTGTCGCGTGGGACGCCGGTGCCGGCATGCTTCTCAGCGAAGGTTTTGTGCGTTATCGCTGGGGCAATCAACAAACGGTCGGTGTATTGGAACGTTCGACATTAATAAAGGCCTTGTCGCAGAACGATATAAAGTCGTGCTAAATGCAAAGGTTTCTCTATGATCGCAGTCGTCAGCTTCGTTTAGTCAATGAGCGGCCAATAAATCGCATATCGGAACGAATGAGAACCAATGGGAACTACGTGAAAAAAATTGCTCAAGAACCAATGATCGAAAGAGAACCCGGCGCGGTCGAGAAACATCATCGCAAGGTATCGCAGATTGTCGCCGATGATCTGCGCCGAAAAATCGCCCACGGCATTTACCCGAATGACGCCAATCTTCCCTCGGAAGCGCAGATGATTACGCAGTACGGGGTGTCGCGACCGACCATTCGCGAGGCTGTGCGCATCCTTGAAACCGAAGGGTTGGTGGTTACATCGCGTGGCGGCCCCAAGGGCGCCAAAGTGCGCGCATTCAATTCCAATCAGGCGGCGCGCATGGCCGGGCTGGTGCTGCAAGTGCGCGGCGCTTCAATCCTCGATGTTTTCAAGCTGCGTACGATTATCGAACCAGTCGCGGTCCGCGAACTGGCAGAACGCCGGCCGCGGCCCGATGTGTCCGCGCTCGAAAAGCTGATCGAGTCCATGCAGGCCGCCGCCGATTATCCGCGTCAATTGACCCGGTTGCTGCAACAATTCGACCAGCAATTGATGGAACTGGTCGGCAATCCGGCGTTGAGTCTGGTTAGCCAAATGGTCAATCACATTATCGATCTGCATATTTCGTCGATTCCGGAAAGTGTTCGCGGCTTGCCGGCGCCAAATGCGGCCGGTATTAAAAAAAGTCATCAGGAATTTGTCCGTGTTGTCGAGCTACTCAAGGCAGGCAAAGGCGCCGAAGTGGAAAAGCTGATGCGTCAGATACTCAAAAAAATCGAAACGCATCACGCACGCCTAGAAGCAGCGGACGTGCAGCTCAATATTATTTAAGGCGTCGCACCATCGACCTGGGATTGAAAGAAAAAGTTATCGCCATTGTCGGCGGTACCACCGGTATGGGCTACGCGGCGGCCTGCGTGCAAAGCGACACGCGCGCCGGCACGTGCAAATTCGATTGCCGCCGCGCGGCTCAAAAGCTGCTGGGCGCCGACGATCAGGACCACGCCATCGGCCAAAGTATCGGCAGGCAACATCGCACTGCCGGCCGGTGGTGCAGGATTTAACCCCGTCACTTTGTTCTCTCCGTCACCAGATGGATACGAACGTCGAGCAGCTTTCTGCAAAGGCTTATTCAGACGCTCCTTAGTGATTGAAACTGGGAATTTGACCCTGCGGTTCACGTTTTCAGTGTTGGCGTGCGGGCCATTAAAACTCAACAACACACTTTAATCTGGATTACGACTTGGGTTCGTAGCTCCTTTGATCGGATGGGGTTGTCCCGTTGTTTAACGGGCATCCCATAGAATAGGGACATGCGGAGCGGCGATCAGTCCAGGCATGGCATCACACGCCACACCTGGTGCAAGTTTGAAAAATGGCACCCTACGCAAAAACTCTCTCAGGGCCGTACGCAGCTCAAGGCGCGCCAAATGTATCCCCAAACACAGATGCGGTCCGCCACCAAAGGTAAAATGCCGATTATTGGCGCGTTCCGGGGCGAACGTGCGCGGCGACTCAAATATCTGAGGGTCGAAGTTGCCCACATTATTCGCACACAGCACAGAGTCGCCGGCTTTGACTAGCTGACCGCAAATTTCGTGATCTTTAATAACCAAGCGTCCAGAGCTGACAAGCGGCTGAGTACGCAAGAATTCCTCCACCGCTGGGTTGATCAAGTCAGGATTATCTCGTAAGCGCTGCTGTAAATCCGGTTGCAGCGCCAGCCGGCGTAGCATCAGGGACGTTGTCGCGGCGACGGTGTCCAATCCGCCCAACCAAAGAAATGTCATCATCCCCATGATTTCGTCTTCGGTGAGCGGCACCCCGTCGATCTTGCCATGAACGATGTAGCTACCCAGCGTATTATCCTCGGGCTTGTCGCGGAGGTCAGGAATGTAATTGCGCAGGTATCGGATAGCTGAACCCATCCCCCATTGAATCCTTTCAATATCACCATAGCTGTGCAGGATGGCATAAGCCCACGACAAAAACTCATCCAGCATCGACCGCGGGAACCCCATAAAGTCAAGGAAGACCACGACGGGATAAACGCGGCCGAAATCATAGGCAGCATCACAGTGCCCTTTTTCGATGAAGTCATCGATGAGATGGCTAATGCTTTCGAGGATCGCTCCTTCCATCTGTGCCATCGCGCGCGGTGAAAAACGCGGATTGAGAAAGAGGCGATACTTCGAATGCTTGGGCTGGTCGATATTTCCTGGAATCAATAGGAAAGTTTCGCCGAGCAGTCTGTGAAAGGCAGCCGAATCGCGGTTTGAGTAGTACTCACCGTTCTCATACGCTCGACGAATATCATCGTAACGGGTAAGGATCCATGGGGCACCGCATGTGCCCGGCCGCGGACGCGGCGAGTAAAAAATCGGCGGCAACTCTTCGATAACACGCTCAGTGATGCTGAACGGGTCAATCAGTGAGTTGGTATCTTCCCAATCCAATGGCTCCATCACCAGCGCCGGTGGCACATGGCTTGGTATTTCAGGTTCTTCAGGCAAACGCCCGCGCACACGGACAGCTTTTTCGGAAACAAGCGTCATAGTTAATTCTCCAGCATTGCTGTTGGGTTATCCATTTGTTCGCAAATAGTCGCTTCGTAAACAGTCGCGACTTATCGTCATGGCTCCACTCAGCTTGGCAGTTATGCAAGCCGGCTTAAATTCAGCTCCGTTTTTTCTACAAAGTCTTATAGGCGCTGTATACAACCGCCATCTATCGTCAG
>JBEVMI010000448.1:0-9832 GCA_040508685.1 Spongiibacteraceae bacterium | reverse complement strand
CCAATGCGCCCAATTGAATTGCGCGCTCGTCATCGCCGGCGATCAGTGCGCGCAGCAACGGCAGATGCAGCAATCGCAGCGGCCAGATTTTTTCAAATGCCGCAGTCGGCAACAGTGGCAGCCGTGGTTGCGGCGGCGTTGCGGCAAATCGATAACGGCGACCGTGCACCAGTCGCGAGAAAAAAATCGGCAGCAGCGAAAATTGATGGAGACCACCGCGCAACCAGTCGCGCGCCGTCGTTTCCGGTGCCCGCAATGCGGTGATCTGCAAATAATCGCGGCCGAGAAAAACCTGCTCGCCGCTGGCGTCGATGCCGCCGAACACCGAACCGGCGAGCAATTGCGTGGCGCCTTCGCGCAACTGCCCCGCACACAGCTCCGCAATATTTGCACCGAGCCGTATCCGCAACAGTCGCGGATCGATCATCTGCGGCCCCGCCAAGGCGATCACGCGCTCCGGGTTGTAACGACCCTCCGAAAATAATTTGCCGATCGCGATCACATCCTGATAACCGATGCTCCACACCTGCTTGTCGTCGTGTACGCCGACCGGATCGAGATAATGAATATGCGTGCCCGCCAACCCCGCCGGATGCGGCCCGGCGAATTCTTCAACCTTGATATTTTCGATATCGGGCACCGGGACGTAAGCCGCCGGTGCCTTGCACACATACACCAACCCGTTGGTCAGCTGACTGATCGCGGCGAGCCCCTGATCAAACGCAGCCTGCACCGACTGGATCAGCCAGTCGGCGCGCACCGCCAGCGGCTGTGTGTCCATCGCAGTGACGAAAATCGCATGCGGGCAAATATCCGGACGGGGAATATTCTGGAACGGCCGCGTGCGAAAAGCCGGCCACAGTCCTGCCAGCAATAATTGTGCGACGATGCGTGCGCGGCCCATGTTCGGCAAATCCGCTGCGCTTATTGCCGGGAATTCGATGAACTCGTCCGCTTCCACCACTATCGTCAGCGCGTCCAAGGTCACGCCGTCATTGGCATAGACACATTCGATGCGACCGGTTGCGGGCGCGACGATTTGCACGCTCGTCAAACGCATGTCGCGCGCATTTCGTACATCTCGCAACAGGGGCTGGCCAGTGCGGACGCGCTCCCCCGCGGTTACGCAGGGCTGCAGCTCAAGCCCGGGATAATCCGCCGGCAATACCGCCACACGCGTTGGCGCCGGCGCGTCATGCACGACCTGTTCGGGTTCGCCGCTGATCGGCAGTGTGAGTCCGCGTTTTATTCTGATCATCCGCGTGTCTGCATTGGCTAGCTAAAAAGCGGGTGAAGAAAAAAGCCGCCCACAGGCGGCTTTCTTCACAACGGTCACTACGCGAATCAACCTTCGTTCGGATACATCTTGTAATGCACGCCAGCCATTTTTTCCAGGCAGCGGTGCACCTGACAGCTGTAACCGAATTCATTGTCGTACCAGCAGTACAGGATCGCGCTGTTGCCATTGACGATGGTCGCTTCGGCGTCGAATACGCAGGCGTGACGCGAACCGACCAGATCGGTGGATACCACTTCCGGCGAATCGGAATAATCGATCTGCTTGCGCAGTGGCGAATGCAGCGCAACCTTGCGCATGTATTCGTTGATTTCACCGACCGTCGTTGCGCGTTTCAGATTGAGTTTCAGAATAGCCAGCGACACATCCGGCGTCGGTACGCGGATCGCGTTGCCCGACAGTTTGCCGTTCAGATGCGGCAGGACCTTGCCGACGGCTTTCGCCGCGCCGGTTTCGGTGATCACCATATTCAGAGCCGCGCTGCGGCCGCGACGTTTGGACGGGTGATAGTTGTCAATCAGGTTCTGGTCGTTGGTGTACGCATGCACCGTTTCGACGTGGCCGTTTTCGATACCGAATTCGCGGTCGATGACATACAGCGGCGGCGAAATCGCGTTGGTGGTGCAGCTCGCCGCGGTGATGATGGTGTCTTCCGGCGTGATCTGATCGTCGTTGATACCGAACACGATATTTTTCAGATCGCCCTTGCCCGGTGCGGTCAGGATCACTTTGGCAACGCCCGGGCATTTCAGGTGTTTCGACAGGCCTTCGCGGTCGCTCCACTTGCCGGTGTTGTCGACGACGATGGCATTGCTGATGCCATAAGTCGTGTAGTCGATCGCCTCGGGATTGTCGCCGTAGATGATCTTGATTTCATTGCCGTTGCACACCAGCGACTGACGCTCTTCGTCGACGCGGATGGTGCCGTCGAAAGGGCCGTGCACCGAATCGCGCTGCAGCAGACTGGCGCGTTTCATCAGGTCGTCGGCAGCCTTGCCCTTGCGCACGACGATCGCACGCAGACGCAGCGTGTCGCCGCCGCCGGCTTTTTCGATCATCAGGCGCGCCATCAGGCGACCGATACGGCCAAAGCCGAACAACACCACATCCTGCGGCTGGCTCAGCGGCTTGGATTGCACGCCGATCAGGTCGGCGACCTGCTGACGCACGAAATCGTCGACGCTGATGCCGCTCTTTTTCACATCTTCATAGAGCACGGCGATACGGCCGGCGTCGATGTGGGCGGTGCCGATATCAAGCGCGGCCAGCGCCTTGATGACCGGAAAGGTTTCAAATTCGGAGAGTTCGTTGCGTTCGATCTGGCGCACGAAACGGTGCGCTTTCATGATGTCGAGCGGCGACTGGTTCACCAGCGGCTGACCATAGATATACGTTTTGACGTTGTTTTCCCGGTAGAGCTTGCCGACCAGAGGAATCATGCCCTCGGCCAGGGCTTCACGCTGTTTCCAATCCTTGAAATAGTCATCGGGACGCGAACGTTTTCTCTGTTCCATGCTGGTAAACACCACTCTGTATGAAGATAAGGGATGAAGCCGGTCAGACGGGGTAACACAAGCCCCAGTGCAGGGGGCGCGTATTATCCGGTTTCACCCATACCGGTGCAACCGAACGGACCGTCATAACTGACCGCAAAGCAAAGCCAGTTCCAAGGGTAGATCAATCTGAGAAAAACTCCGGCTGGACGTGCTGCCGTCGACCGTTACAATGCGCCGCCTCGGCCTCCTCAACGCGCCGCGAGCGCCCCTTCGTGAATTACGCTGCCCTTTGACTTTGACGATGTTGCTTTCACCGCTCACTGCCACCATCGACCCCAAGACCGCGGACCGCCAGCGCTGGGGCCGGCTGCACGGCGCCGCCGCCAGTCTCGCCGCCGCCAGCGCCGCGCACGGACTGAAGCGACCGCTGCTGTGGATCGCCCGCGATACCGCCAGCGCCCGTCGCATCGAGCAGGAGCTGCGTTTTTTCGCGAGTGCGCTACAAATCCTGCACCTGCCGGATTGGGAAACGTTGCCGTACGACACCTTCTCGCCGCATCAGGACATTATTTCCGAGCGCTTGACCACGCTCTACCAGTTGCCGGAACTGCAGCGCGGGGTGCTGGTGGTGCCGGTGACAACACTGCTGCACCGGCTGCCGCCGCCGGCCTATCTGCAGGGCAACAGCCTGATGATTGATGTCGGCCAGCAGCTCGATGTCGAACAATTGCGCGAACGCCTCGCCGCAGCCGGTTACCGCTCCGTCACCACGGTTTACGAGCACGGTGAGTTTGCCCAGCGCGGTTCGCTGTTCGATATCTTTCCGATGGGCAGCGATCAGCCCTACCGCATCGACCTGCTCGACGATGAAGTCGATTCGCTGCGCACGTTCGATCCGGAAAACCAGCGCACCGTCGATCAGGTCGAGCGTATTCGCTTGCTGCCAGGCCGTGAATTCCCGCTGTCGGCAGATGCCATCAAAGGCTTCCGCGAACGCTGGCACGAACGTTTTGATGTCGACCATCGCCGGTGCCCGGTCTATCAGGATGTCAGCAGCGGCATCGCGCCGGCCGGTATCGAATATTACCTGCCGCTGTTTTTCGCGCAGACCGCGACGTTATTCGACTACCTGCCCGCCGGCACGGTGGTACTGACCGATCCCGGCCTCGAACAAACCGCGCGCTCGTTCTGGGGTGAAGTTGAAAACCGCTTCGAGCAGCGTCAGGGCAATCTGGAACGGCCGCTGCTGGCGCCGCGCGAAGTTTTTTTGCCGGTCGACGATCTGTTCGCGCTGGTCAAACCGCACCAGCAAATTTTGCTCGCCGAAGATTCGATGGGTGATGGCGCGGGACGTCGGGATTTCGACACGCTGCCGGCGCCGCTGTTGCCGATCGATGCCAAGGCCGACGATCCGGTTGCGGCTTTGCGTACCTTCCTCGCCGCGCAAAAACGCGTCCTGCTGTGTGCCGAAACCGCGGGCCGCCGCGAAACGCTGCTGCAGATGCTGGCGGCCAACAACCTGAAACCCAAAGTCGTCGAAACGTGGCCCGAATTTGTCGGTGCGGACATCCCCTTCGGTATCACCATTGCGCCGCTCGACCGCGGCCTGGTTCTTGTTAGCAATGAACGGGAAACCGAACACTTTGCCCTGATCACCGAAAGCCAGCTGTTCGGCCAGCGTGTGATGCAGAGCCGGCGCCGCAAACGCACCATCGACAGTCCCGAAAATGCGATTCGCAATCTCACCGAGCTGCGTATCGGTGCACCGGTCGTGCATATCGATCACGGCGTCGGGCGCTACTGCGGTTTGCAGACGTTGAATATCGACGGGCAGGACGCGGAATTCCTGACCCTGGAGTACGCAGAGGGCGCGAAACTGTATGTGCCGGTGGCGTCGCTGCACCTAATCAGCCGCTACTCGGGCGCTGACGAAGAGCTGGCACCGCTGCACCGTCTCGGCACCGATGCATGGGCCAAGGCCAAACGCAAGGCTGCGGAAAAGATCCGCGACGTCGCCGCCGAATTGCTCGATATCTACGCGCGCCGCGCCGCCCGTCCCGGCCACGCCTTCGACAATCCCGGCCACGCCTACGATGCGTTTGCGGCGGGTTTCCCGTTCGAGGAAACGCCCGACCAGCAGAGCGCCATTGAAGCCGTGCTGGACGATATGCAAAAACCGCAATGCATGGATCGCCTCGTCTGCGGCGATGTCGGCTTCGGCAAAACCGAGGTCGCGATGCGCGCCGCCTTTATCGCCGAGCACAACGGAGCCCAGGTAGACGAGCTGGTGCCAACCAACCTGCTCCCGCAGCAGCATCACGAATCCTTCAAGGAACGTTTCGCCGACTGGCCGGTGACGGTTGAGGTGTTGTCGCGTTTCCGTTCCGATAAAGAACAGAAAGCGGTGCTGGAGCGACTCGCCGAGGGCAAGGTCGATATCGTCGTCGGCACCCACAAGCTGCTCAACGAAGAGGTCAAATACCGGAACCTCGGTCTGCTCGTCATCGACGAGGAACACCGCTTCGGCGTGCGCCAGAAAGATCAGCTGAAATCGCTGCGCTCGCAGGTCGATATCCTGACACTGACCGCAACGCCGATTCCGCGCACGCTGAATATGGCGATGGCGGGGATGCGCGAGATTTCGATTATCGCGACCCCGCCGGCGCGGCGACTCTCGGTAAAAACCTTCGTGCGGCGCCGCGACGAAGCACTCATCAAGGAAGCGATCCTGCGCGAAATTTTGCGCGGCGGTCAGGTTTATTACCTGCACAACGAAGTCAAAACCATCGACAAGGTTGCGCGCGACCTGCAGGCGCTGATGCCGGAGCTGCGTATCGGCATCGGTCATGGCCAGATGCGGGAGCGCGAACTCGAACAGGTAATGTCCGATTTTTATCACAAACGCCACAACGTGCTGCTGTGCTCGACGATTATCGAAACCGGCATCGACGTGCCGAATGCGAACACCATCATTATCGAACGCGCCGATAAATTCGGCCTCGCGCAGCTGCATCAATTGCGCGGCCGTGTCGGCCGTTCGCACCATCAGGCCTATGCCTATCTGCTGACGCCGGAGCCGGCACAAATCAGCGTCGACGCCGAAAAACGGCTGGAAGCCATCGTCATGGCGGAAGAACTCGGCTCCGGTTTTACACTGGCGACCCACGATCTCGAAATTCGCGGCGCCGGCGAGTTGCTCGGCGACGACCAGAGCGGCCAGCTGCATACCATCGGCTTCACGCTGTACATGGAAATGCTCGAACGTGCGGTACAGGCGATCAAAGCCGGTAAAACGCCGAATATCGAAGACCCGCTCGATCATTTCGCTGAAATCAATCTGCGCGTCTCGGCATTGATTCCCGACGATTATCTGCCCGACGTGCAGGTCCGTTTGATTCTGTACAAACGTATCGCCAATGCCGTCGACGATGACGCCCTGCGCGAACTGCAGGTCGAAATGATCGACCGTTTCGGGCTGTTGCCTGACGCCGTGAAAAATCTGTTCCGCGTCACCGCCCTCAAGCAGCGTGCACAACGCCTCGGCATTCGCAAAATTGAAGCCGGACCCAATGGCGGCAAGATGGAATTCGAGGCACAACCCAGCATCGAGCCGATCGCGCTGATTAAACTGGTACAGAGCCAGCCGGGCATGTACCGTCTGGCTGGCGCTGCCGCGCTGTCGTTTAGTGCGGCGATGGAAACCACCGAAGAACGCTGCCAGTTTATCGAGCGTCTGCTGACGGTATTGACGCCGGCCGCCAACTCCGCCGCGCCAGCCGCCGCCGTCAGCACACCGCCTGCAAAAGCGAAAAAGAAATAATTGGGGCAAGAGAACATCATGCGAAAAAAATTGCGCGGATTGTTATTGGAATTGCTGCCGCGATTGTGCGCTGCGCTACTGGCATTGCCGTCCGCCGATGCACTCGGCGCCGATCTCTACCAGATCGAAGTGATCGTATTCGCACGTCCGGGCGGAGGCGGCGAAGAACATTCCGCATCCGGCAAGGGGTTGAGTTATCCGCTGCGCGTGGCGACCCTGCAGGCGGCAGCAGCCGATGCGTCCAGCGTCGGCGCGTTTCAATTGCTGCCGAATGCGGAGCGCAGGCTGAACAATGAAGAAACCGCGCTCAGCCGCCGCGGTTTTCCGATCCTGTTTCACGGTGCCTGGCGGCAACCGGTAGAAACCGCAACGCGGGCCACCGGTGTTTTGGTCAATGGCGGACGCGGCGCCGGCGCGCAACGCGAGCTGTCCGGTTATGTCACCCTCAGCGCCGAAAATTATCTGCATATCGATGTCAATTTATGGCTGAGTCAGTTCACTGCGGCTGGCGACAATGTCATCGATAGCCCCCAACTGCCCGTACCCAATGGCACCATAACCGACCCCGACATTGCGCCGGCCGCGATCAGCAAATTATTTGTGCTGACCCAGCAACGCAAACTGCGCAGCGGCGAACTGCATTATTTCGATCACCCGCGTTTCAGCGCGTTGGTCGTCGTCAAACCGGTCGACCAATAACAACCATCGCCGTTATCGTTTCCAACGCATCCCCCTTGCCCCACTCACATTTCGCGAATGCGACTGTTGCATCGCAGCGTCGCCGCATAGGCTGCGCAAAATTCTAGCGGAGCCCCCCCATGCCCTTTGCAACTGTCGCGGAAGTTAAGTCGGTCCTGGAAAATCGTATGGGCCTCAAAGTTCACAACGTTGTGCGGCAGACGCGCTGGCGGCCGACCTGGTTCGTCCAGGCCGAACGCGACGGCGCACCGTTTAATGTCGTCGTGCGCGGTGAACGCGCGGACACCCAGGTATTTCCGCTGCGACACGAAGTGAAATTCCACCAGATACTGCAGGACAACGGTATTCCGGTTCCGAAAATCCACGGTTATCTTGACGAACTCGACGCCGTGGTTCTCGATATGGTGCCGGGCAAACCCGATTTCGGCGGCGTCGCCGATGCCGATCGTCATGTCATCGTCGATGAATACCTGCAGGTAATGGCGCGCATTCATAAACTCGATAAAAAGCCGTTTATCGACGCCGGTATTTTTCGCGGGCCAACACCGCAAGATTCCAGTACCGTCGGCCACTGGCATATGGAAAAACTGTTTCGCGACAAAAAACGCTGGCCCGATCCGTTCATGGAATTCTGTCTGGGCTGGCTGCATCGCAATCCGCCGCAAAGCCGCGGCCGCGAAACGCCGGTGATCTGGGATACCGGACAATTCCATCACCACAACGGTCATCTGGTGACCATCCTCGATCTCGAATTCGGCCACGTCGGCGATCCGATGATGGATCTCGCGATCTGGCGCATGCGCGATACGCTGATCCCGTTCGGCGACTTCAAAAAACTGTATGCGCGCTACGAAGAATTATCGGGCATTGAAGTCGATATCGAAGCCATCAAACGCCACCATTTCGGCGGCTGCATCGGCAATCAGTTGATGTTCGGCCCGGCGGTGATGGAGCCGATTCCCGAAACCGATCTGATGAACAACATGCAGTGGGACAGCGAAACCAATCTGCACGCCACCGAAGCGCTGGCCGAGTTTCTCGATATCGAATTGCCGACCGTCGAAATGCCGGAACCGCGCCGCACCCGTCAGGACAAAGCTTTCACGCACATGGTCTCATCGTTGAAAAATGCGAACAGCGAGGATTATTTGCTGCAACACGATCTGCGGCTGGTATTCCGGATGGCGCGTCATTTAAAACGCGCCAACGAAATCGGCGATGCGCTGGCTGTCGCCGATCTCGACGACATCCACAAGGTCACCGGCAAACGTCCCGCGAGCTGGTCGGAAGGCGACGAGCAACTCGAACAATTCGTTCTGGCCGATGCAAAAACCGGCAAATATGACGAGCAGCTGGTGTGGTTGTTCCACCGCCGCAATCTGCGTGTGCATATGCAGCTCGGGCCGGAAGGATCGAGCATGGTCAAGCACTACCAGACCCAGCGCTTCGACTAGAGAAGCTGTGATTTGCAGCGCCAGCGCCGAAACCCTGTCCGCCCGCACCCTCGTGAGCGGGCAAACCACCCGCGCTGGCGCATCATTGTAATTAGCGAAAACAAAAAATATTTATTTTTCATAGCACTACAACAACAACTTCATGCCCGGCTCACGCGCTACCAGGTCTACGACACGGTCTGGAGTATCGCCAACCTGACTTACAGCCACACCCCCCCTCGTTCACCGGTTATGCCCGCGAAGGCATGGCCAACGCCATTCTCAAGAACATGGATCGCCGCATCCGGGGTTACTGGCGCTGGAACGACAAGAAGGAATACCGCTACAACTATCAGGACACCATCGATGCGCTGGTCAACAACTACCAACGCTACGACTTCAGCTGGTATCCCTGCGAGCCGGGCTTGATCTATTCGATGTGCAACATCGGCGGTCGAACGCCTGTGGCACGTGATCCGCCGTCAATTCATCGACTGGCAGCCCGATGGCAGCATCAAACTGAAACTGGTCGACTGGGGTTGGGATACCTGGGATGCGACCAATGTCTACGCGCGTCCGACCTGGTACCGCCCGCTGATAGAAATGCGTCCGACGGCCTCTCCTTCCTCGCCGCCGCCGTCGAGATGGGCGATACCGAAGTGGTCGCAGCGCTGTCGGCTTACATCGATCAGAAATTCGGACCCGGCGTCAGCACCGCGATCATATTGGGGGGCGCCGCAAAGGCAATTGGCGCAATATGGTGGTCGAGGGATTGCCGGATATCTATCGCCATGGCCCGCGCCTGAGTGAAGCCAACTATCCCGAAGTGCTGGTATCACGTGCCGTCACCGACGGCGCCGCGCTGGAACTGGTGTTGTATCCGGACGAGGGCAACAAACGCGTCAGCGTCGGTCTCGACCAGTTGCTGCCCGGCAAGAGTTACCGTGCGCCCGGCGCGGTCACGCAGGATCTGCTCGCCGACCCGTTCGGCAGGTCAACACTGATTGTCGATTTGCAGGGCCGCCAGGAAGTACGCATCGTTCCGGCTTGATCGCACAGGTTTTCGGCAATAAAAAACGCGGCCTCA
>JBEVMI010000377.1:0-4178 GCA_040508685.1 Spongiibacteraceae bacterium | reverse complement strand
GCAATGGTCGCTGAGCGATGATGAAATGACCAAGCTCGATGAAGCCAGCGCCAAACCGCTGCAATATCCGTATGCGCATCACCGGCTGTTCGGTCGTGGCCGCAATCCGGTGCCGGGCCCGCTACCTGTCCATATAGAGGAAAAGAAATGAGCGTGTCCTCCCTTCACCGAAACGAAAAAAAAATTCGCGTCGGCATTATCGGCGCCAGCACCGATGCCGGGTGGGCACGCTTCGCGCACGTGCCGGCATTGCAGGCATTGAGCGACGACTACGAATTGGTCGCGGTCGCCACGACGAAGCAGGAAAGTGCGCAGCGCGCGGCGCATGCGTTCGGTGCGCGGCTGGCTTTCGACAATGCGCACGCGCTCGCACAATCGCCGGACGTCGATCTGGTGGTGGTCAGCGTCAAGGCGCCGCAGCACGAAGCCGCGGTTACTGCGGCCCTGGAAGCGGGAAAAAACGTGCTGTGCGAATGGCCATTCGGCAGCAATGCCGAGCAGGCGGCGAACATGGAAAAACTCGCGCGCGCGCGCGGTGTGATCGGCGTTGTCGGCCTGCAGGCGCGGTCGACACCGGAGGCGCATTACGTGCGCGATTTGCTCGCACAAAAAACTATCGGCGAGGTACTCGCGGTCAATGTCTATGGCGTGCACCCGCACTGGGGTCTGAATACGTCGTCGGCCTATAGCGCGGATATCCGGAGTGGCGCCAACCTGCTGACGATTCCCGGTGGCCACACACTGGATCTCGTCAGTTATCTGTGCGGCGATCCGGTGACATTGACGGCGCAGTTGCCGAACCAGATTCGCGAAGCGTTCGCTGCCGATAAACAAACAACCATCACGGTCTCGGCACCGAGCCAGGTTGCGTTGTGCGGCACGCTGCCATCGGGCGCAGTGTTGACGCTGCAATTACTCGGTTTTGTGCCGCGCTCCGGTAGCATCGACATTCATATCGCCGGCACCGAAGGTGAATTGATTTTGCGCGGCGCTGGCGGTGCGCAAATCGCCGAACTGGAAATCGAAATGCGCGGCAAAACCGACAAACCGCAGATGCTCAGCGTGCCCTGCGATTACGATCGGTTGCCTGCGGCAGGCGCAGCGCGCAGCGTCGCTTACGCGTATCGGCAGCTGGCGCTGGATCTGCGCGCTGGGAAAACTCCGGCCATCGGTTTTGCGCGCGGCCTGCAATTGCATCGCGTGCTCGATGCGATCCGCGAATCGAGTGCGGCGAATGCTGCCGTGAAAGTCTGATGCTGTGATAAAAACCTACTGAAAGTCCGGAGAGCGATTGACCATGAACAATACGGCTGAACAGCAGCAGGCGCCGGTAGTCCTCGAAGCACTGCACAACCGCGTGCTGACGGTGACGCTGAATCGACCCGAGGCGAAAAATGCGATCAATCTCGATGTGGTGCCGCTGCTCAATCAGATTTTGCAGCGCGCCGAACACAACCCCGAGGTCGGCGCGATTGTGCTGACCGGCGCCGGCAACACGTTCAGCGTCGGCGGCGATGTGAAATCGATGGCCGCCAAGACCGAATTCAGCGAAGAGGAATTGCTGGGCGCCCTGCATCGGTCGTCCGCAACGGTGCTGAAACTGCACCGCATGAACAAGCCGACGATTGCGTTCATCCGCGGCCCGGCCGCCGGGGGTGGCCTCGCCCTGGCGCTCGGCTGCGATCTGCGTTACGGCGATGAAACCGCCAGGCTGACGTATGCGTATACCAAAATTGCGCTGCCCGGCGATTTTGCCGCGAACTGGTTGCTGGAAAAATTATTGGGCACTGCACAGGCGCGTGAATTCTGTTTCTTCTCGCCGGTGGTCGGCGCGGCAGAGGCGAAACAACTCGGCCTGCTCAATCGTGTTTTCCCCGCGGTTGACGCGCAGGCGCAGGTGCAGGCGTTGGCGGAACAATTGGCCAATGGCCCGACCGCGACGCTCGCTGAAATCAAGGCCAATTTAAATGCAGCGGCGGAGCTGCCAGCGGAGCAGGCGGTGGCGCGTGAGGCGGAAAGTTTCGTGCGCTGCCGTTTGTTGTCCGATCACCGCGAAGCATCAATTGCCTTTGTTGAAAAACGTGCACCACGGTTTAATCAAGGTGGGAATTGATTTCGTGCCATTGATTAGCCGCTCGGCAAGACAGTGATCGATTGCAGCGAAAGTATTTTTTAATACAGAGGATTTTGTCTACCACGAACAGGAATTTTTATGGCGCTCACTTTTGATTTCAGCAACAAACACGTCTTTGTCGCCGGCGGCACCAGCGGCATCAACCTCGGTATTGCCGATGCGTTTGCCCGCGCCGGCGCCAATGTCAGCGTGTGTTCGCGCGACCCGGTGAAAATCGAAGCCGCGAAAGCGCAACTGGGTGCACACGGTGTCGGTGCCAACGGTTATCAGGCCGACGTGCGCAAATACGATGACGTTGAAAATGCGTTGAAACAGGCTCATGCGCAATTCGGCGATATCGATGTGCTGGTATCCGGCGCAGCGGGTAATTTCGTGGCGCCGGCACTGGGTATTTCGTCGAACGGTTTTAAAACCGTCATCGACATCGATTTGATGGGTACTTTCCACGTCATGCGTGCGGCGCATCAATTCCTGCGCAAGCCCGGTGCGAGCCTGATCAACATTTCTGCCGATCAGGCGCTGCGCGGTTATGTGGGACAAATTCATGTCTGCGCCGCGAAAGCCGGTATCGACCAGATTACCCGCGTGCTCGCGCTGGAGTGGGCGGCCGAAGGCATTCGCGTCAATTCCGTCATGCCGGGTCCGATCGCCGATACCGAAGGCATGCGTCGTCTGGCTTCCACGCCGGAAGCCGAAGCGAAATTGACCTCGATGGTCCCGCTGCGTCGTTATGGCACCAAACAGGAGATCGCCAACGCGTGTATGTTCCTGTCGTCATCGCTGGGCGAATATATTACCGGTGTGGTATTGCCGGTAGACGGTGGAATGGCCATTGCAGGCACCAACAATCTGGGTTAATCGTTTATTTTTGAATTTTATTTGTCGGTAACTTTTAAATTTTATTTTTTCGTACAGGTGACTATCCATGCTTAATCGTAACTTTACCGAAGACCAGCAACAGTTCCGCACCTCTTACCGCAAATTTCTTGAAAAAGAAATTATTCCGAACATGGAAAAATGGCGCGAAGCCGGCATCGTCGATCGCGAAGCATTCCGCAAGGCCGGTGAGGAAGGCATGCTGATGTTGTGGCCGGAAGAAGAGTACGGCGGTCTCGGCCTGGAAGATTTCCGCTACGAGCAGGTCATTCTCGAAGAAACCAACTACGCCATGTGTGCGGATTGGTACAACAGCCTGCACAGCCGTCTGGTCGGCCCGTACATCGGTCGCTTCGGCACACCCGAACAGAAACAACGGTTCCTGCCGAAATGTGTCACCGGTGAAACTATTCTCGCGGTCGCCATGACCGAGCCGGATGCCGGTTCCGATCTCGCCGGTATGCGCACCACGGCGAAAGACATGGGCGATCACTGGCTCGTCAACGGCGCCAAAACCTATATCTCCAACGGTATCAATGCCGACGTCGTCGTGGTCGCGGCGAAAACCGATCCGGAGAATAATCCGCATTGCATGGGTTTGTTTTTGATCGAGCGCGGCATGCCGGGCTTCGAGCGCGGCCGCAAGCTGAAGAAAATGGGCATGATGGCGCAGGACACCGCGGAATTGTTTTTCACCAACGTCAAAGTGCCGAAAACCAACGTGCTCGGCGATGCCACCAAAGGTTTTATTTATCTGATGGAAGGTCTGGCGGAAGAACGTCTGATCGGTGCGGCTGGCTATCTCGCCGCGGCACAACGCGCGTTCGACGTCACCGTCGATTACGTCAAACAGCGCAAGGCTTTCGGCAAACGTGTGGCGGATTTCCAGAACACGCAATTCACGCTGGCTGCATTGCGCGTTGAACTTGATGTCGCGCAGAGTTATGTCGATCAGTGCGTGGCTGCGCACAACGAGAAAAAACTCACTGCCATCGATGCCGCCAAAGCGAAACTCTACGTTTCCGAAGTGCAGGGCCGCGTGGTCGACGCCGGTGTGCAATTGCACGGCGGTGCCGGCTACATGGACGAATATCCGATTTCGCGCCTGTACACGGACGCGCGTATCACGCGGATTTACGCCGGCAGCTCCGAAGTGATGAAAATTATC
>JBEVMI010000357.1:0-6266 GCA_040508685.1 Spongiibacteraceae bacterium | reverse complement strand
ACGCGCCGTGGATCTGGTCAAACCGGTAGATCCGGCGGCGGTGCGAGCCGAATACGACAAGTTTGCGGCGGGTTTTAAACCGTTCACCGAGCGTCGTGCAGCCCATATCCTGGTGGAAATTAATGATAAGCGCGGCGATGCGGAAGCATTGACGCTTGCTCAGGACATCGCGAAGAAAATTGCCGGTGGCGAAAAATTCGAAAGCGCAGCGGCTGCCTATTCCGACGATACGGGTTCGAAGGAGGAGGGTGGCGACCTCGGTGGTTCTCGCGGCGACAGCTTTCCACCGGCTTTTGAGGCCGCTCTCGCCGCACTGAAGATCGGGGAAGTATCCTCCCCGGTAAAATCCGACGCCGGTTACCACCTGATTAAATTGCTTGACCAGCATACCGACACCTTGCCTTCGTTCGAGGCCAGGAAGGCCGAAATCGAGCAGCAGCTGGCGAGCGCCGATGCGCAGCCGCAGTTGTTGAAGCTGGTCGAAAAATTGCGCGATCAGGTATTCAACGCAGAGGGTTTGAGCGGTCCGGCTAAAGACAATCAGCTCACCTTGAAAGAGAGCGACTGGATCGACCGCAAGTCGACCGACCCTCTGCTGGGTGACACCAAGGTACAGGCAGCCGCATTCAGCAATGAGGTATTGAAGGATGGCAACAACAGCGATGTCATCGAGCTGACACCCGAGCATTACATCGTGCTGCGGGTGAAAGCGCACGAGGTGGCGACGCCGCGCCCGGTCGAGGAAGTGAAACCGCAGATCGCGGCGACCTTGAAGCAGGCGCGTGCGGTGGCTGCAGCCCGTCAGCAGGCCGAGCAATTGAAGGCGCAGGTGCAGCAGGGTGGCGATCTTCAGAAAATTGCGCAGGCGGCAGGATATAAAACGGATTTGGTTGCAGATGCCACACGTAATGCTAGTGCTGCCAATACCGAGATTACGCGCTTCGCGTTTAATCTCGGCAGACCTGTAGGCGGCAAGCCAGTGGTGGATGTCGCCGCGATTGGCAATGGTGACGTCGCCGTCTTGCAATTGCTGGCAGTAAAAGTCGGTAGCAAGGACAGTCTCAACGATACGCAGCGCATCGGTCTGGTCAAGCAATTGGAGCAGATGAGCGGTATGGCTGGTTTCGTTGCGTATATGGACAGCTTGCGCAAGACGGCGAAGATCGAACGTCAGGGCGAGTAACGTGATCGCGATGATCGACGCCAAAGCATCGCGGACGCTGGTGCCGGGGCAGGTTGATCTTTGGTTTTGCGCGACATCGGCTGTCGGTGTTGACGCCGCAATTGGAGCCAGCCGAGCAAAGGCGCTGGCGCGTTGTGAGGTCTTCCTTGACGAGGAGGAGCTCGCCCACAGTCGCCGCCTGCGCTTTCCACAACATCAGCGCGAATACATTCTCAGTCACGCGCTCTTGCGCACGACCCTTTCCCACTATGCCGACGTTGCGCCTACACAATGGAGTTTTCTGCGCAATGCCTTCGGCAAGCCGTATCTGATCGAAACTATCGGCGCCGAACGTTTGCGTTTTAACCTCTCGCACACGCACGGTCTTAGCGTTTGTGCCGTGGCGCTCGATGTCGATCTTGGTGTCGACGTTGAATTTCACGCCAACCGCGAGTCTCTGCTCGAAGTCGCCGATCATTATTTTTCGCCGCGTGAAATCGCTGATCTGCGGGCGTTACCGAAGGCGATACAGGGCGATGTGTTTTTTCGCTACTGGACGTTAAAAGAGTCCTATATCAAAGCGCGCGGAGAAGGGCTTTCGATTCCGCTCGACAGTTTTTCATTTCATTTTCCGGCTGACGCGGCGGTGGAGTTTATCGATCACACCAATACAAACGCCGTGAATGCATGGCAGTTTCAGTGGATGGAGCCGTCGCCGTTGCATTCCGCTGCGGTTGCCATCAAAGGTGCGCGGCTCGACACGAAATTGTTCTGGTCGACCATCGATACGGTCGAGTTGCTGTCAGATGTCGCCGCGCTGACTGCGCGCATGCGGCCTTTTGCCACTGCCTGAGCGCGGCCATTTAGCACAAAAATACGGGAGCACGACCATGTTCAAGGTATTGACCCTCAATCAAATCTCGTTGCTCGGGCTGGAGCGCCTGCCACGCGACCGCTACGAAATTGCGAGCGAATCAGGTAGTCCGGACGCAATTCTGCTGCGCAGTCATAAATTGCAGGCGGCGGATATCAGCGCGTCGGTCAAAGCCATCGCGCGGGCTGGTGCTGGGATCAACAATATTCCGGTGGCGGCCTGCAGCGAGCGTGGCATTCCGGTATTTAATACGCCTGGCGCCAATGCCAATGCCGTCAAGGAGTTGATTGTGGCGGCGTTGATATTGGGCTCACGCGGCATTCTGCCGGGACTCGAATATGTGCAGGGCCTTGCACATATGAACGACGCCGCGGAGATGAGCAAGTTGCTGGAAAAGGAGAAGCAGCGCTTCAAAGGCAATGAGCTCGCTGGCAAAACATTGGGCGTGGTCGGTCTCGGCGCGATCGGCTCCATGGTGGCAGATACAGCGCTGAGTCTGGGCATGCAGGTCATCGGTCACGACCCGGCGCTGTCAGTGGATGCCGCGTGGCGATTGCCGCGGGAGGTGCGCAAGATCGATCATCTGGTGTCGTTGTTTGCGAAAGCGGATTACATCACGCTGCATTTACCGGCGCTCGAATCGACCCGTGGTTTGATCAATGCGGAATTGCTCGAACATTGCCGGCCGGGTACACGATTGTTGAATTTTGCGCGTGAGGAAATTGTCGATACGGCGGCAATTGTTGCTGCGCTGAATGCCGGCAAGCTGGGGCGTTATATCAGCGACTTTCCGCATCCGCTTTTGCTCGGGCGCGACGACACCATTCTGATGCCGCATATCGGTGCGAGTACGGATGAGGCCGAGGACAATTGCGCCATCATGGCTGCCAATCAGCTGCGCGATTTTCTCGAAAACGGCAATATCGCCAACGCGGTTAACTTTCCCAGTCTGCATCTCGATCGCAGCAGCGCCGGTGTGCGCCTCGCGATTACCAATCGCAATATTCCGAAAATGCTCGGTCAGTTGCTGTCGATTCTGGCCGACGTCGATCTCAATATCATCGATATGCTTAATAAAAGCCGCGACGACATTGCCTACAATCTGATTGACGTTGCTTCTGCACCGGATGCGTCGGTACTCGAGCATATGCGCGCAGTGCCAGGGGTAATCAATGTGCGTCTGATTTTATAGTCATGCGGTTGGAGAGTTGAGGATGGGGCGGACAATGGCTTGGCGGTTGGTGTCGGTATGGCTGGCATTGTCGTTGTTAAGTGCGTGTACGCCCGAGCATGCCGTAAAAACCGGGGAGGATCTGGCGGCGCGCTCGCGGCTGACCGATTCTGTGGTGATACGCCGCAGCACTCAGCGTGTTTTATCGCGGCAGGCGCAAATCTGTCTGGTCAGCAACAAGGCTGATACTGAGGCAGGGCTGGCGCTCTTGCGCAATATGCAGGCCGCGTTGAGTGGTTATTTTCTCGCGGTGGGTGTCGAGAGTCAGGCCCTGGATTATGCAGTCGCGCTGCAGCGGTTGCCCTGTCCCGGTGCCAACTACCTGTTCTTCGTGCAGCCGCTGGAGACACCCTGCAAGACCGGCGCCGACAGTTGCGATAATGGCAAACTGACCGACCTAATGATTACGGTATTAAACGCGCATAACGGCGGTTTGGCCGATCGCATGACGCTAACGCTCAAACGCAATTGGTTGTCGCTGGCAACGGATGCGCAGGCTGATCAGCGCGCGGCATTTGAAGAGCTGGCGCGGGCACTCACTGGAGAATTGCCGTGATCTCCCTCGATGAGATCGAGGCGTTGTTGCGCGATCAGCCGCGCAAACCGCCGGTTGAGAAATGGCAGCCGCCGCTATCGGGCGAAATGAATATGCGCATCGATAGTAACGGTGATTGGTATCACGAGGGCACCAAAATCCAGCGGCAACCGTTGGTGAATTTATTTGCGTCGATTCTGCGGCGCGAAGAGGACGGCCATTTCTATTTGCTGACGCCGGTCGAGAAATGGCGGATAAGTGTCGATGATGCGCCGCTGATCGCCGTCGACGCCGATGTTGGCGGCGAAGGTGATGAACAAAAATGGGTGTTTACGTTGAATACCGGTGAGCGCGTACAGCTTGATGCCGAGCATCCGTTAACGGTGGCCATCGATGCGCACAATGAAGAGCCGCGTCCGTATGTGCAATTGGATCGCGGGCTTGACGCACGCATCAATCGCGCAGTTTTTTATCGCTTGATCGATGCGGCAGAAGAGCGCGATGGCGAGTTCGGCCTGCGCAGCGTCGGGCACTGGTTTGCACTGGGATCGTCGTGACATCATTCGAAATAAAATTGCGAAAAATAAAAAAGGCGGATTCTAAAATCCGCCTTTTTTATTTGGCTCACCGAACGGGTTACATGTTCGGATAGGTTGGGCCGCCGCCGCCTTCCGGCGTTACCCACACGATATTCTGCGCCGGGTCTTTGATATCACAGGTTTTGCAGTGCACGCAGTTCTGGGCGTTGATCTGGAAGCGCTTGCTACCGTCGTCATTGTCCAGCACTTCATAAACGCCAGCCGGGCAATAACGCTGCGCCGGTTCGTTGTACAGCGGCAGATTGTGTTTGATCGGGACCGAGGCATCTTTCAGTGTCAGATGGCAGGGCTGATCTTCTTCGTGGTTGGTGTTGGACATAAACACCGACGACAGACGATCGAAACTCAACTTGCCATCCGGCTTCGGATAATTGATCGGGGTGCATTGCGCAGCAGGTTTCAGCGTCGCGTAATCCGGTGTGGTATCGCGCATCGTCCACGGCAGGCCGCCGTTGAACAGATTGATATCAACGAACGCGTACGCGGAACCGATCAGGTTGCCGAACTTGTGTTGTGCCGGGCCGAAATTGCGTTGGGTATGCAATTCCTTGTAGGCCCAGCTCTGCTCGAATTTTTCGGTGTAGGCCGGTAGCTCTTCACCCATCTTGCCTTCGTTGGTCAGCGCGTTGTGCAGCACATCCGCGGCGACGAGGCCGGATTTCATTGCGGTATGGCTGCCTTTGATCTTGGCGAAGTTCAGCGTGCCTGCATCGCAGCCGATCAACAGGCCGCCCGGGAAAGTCATTTTCGGCAGCGACTGCAGGCCGCCTTTCGAAATGGCGCGCGCGCCATAGACGAGACGTTTGCCACCATCGAGATATTTCTTCACCTCGGGGTGAAGTTTGAAACGCTGGAACTCTTCAAACGGGCTGACGTGCGGATTGCTGTAGCCGAGATCGGTAATCAGGCCGACGTACACCTGATTATTGTCGGCGTGATAAAGAAACGCGCCGCCTGCGGAACCGCTTTCGCTCAACGGCCAGCCGGCGCTGTGGAACACGAGGCCAGGTTTGTGTTTGCCGGGTTCGATTTCCCAGACTTCTTTGATGCCCAGGCCGTAGTGCTGCGGATCTTTGCCGGCATCGAGATGAAAGTGCTGGATCAGTTGTTTGCCGAGATGGCCGCGGCAGCCTTCGGCGAAGATGGTGTACTTGGCGTGCAGTTCCATGCCGGGCATGTAGCTGTCTTTGTGCTCGCCGTTGTGGCCGACGCCCATGTCGCCGGTGGCGATACCTTTGACACGACCGTCTTCGTGGTAGAGCACTTCGGCGGCGGCGAAGCCGGGATAAATTTCGGCGCCGAGTTCGGCAGCCTGCTCGCCCAGCCACCGACATAGATTGCCGAGGCTGATGATGTAGTTGCCCTCGTTGTGCATGGTTTTCGGGGCAAAGATACCGGGAACGCGGATGCCGCTTTCACCGTTGAGCAGGTAGTAGATATGGTCTTCGACGACGGGTGTATTAACCGGCGCGCCTTTTTCCTTCCAGTCGGGAAACAGTTCATTGAGCGCGGTGGGCTCGAACACGGCGCCGGACAGGATGTGCGCGCCGACTTCCGAACCTTTTTCGACGACACAGACGCTGACGTCGCGGCCGGTTTCAATGCTGAGCTGGCGCAATCGGCAGGCCGTCGCGAGACCGGACGGACCGGCACCGACGATGACGACATCAAACTCCATCGCTTCGCGTTCCACGGGTATCTCCTCTGAATTAATTGCCTGACTGGGATCGGGTCGCCCCGTCTGGATCAGGTCTGTATGGGCGCATGGGCAAAAACATGCATAAAAATGGCGGTCAAGTATAAAAGTTGAGGCGGTAAAAGGCCATCCAAAACACGGGGCTTTGCCGACGGTAAATACTGATGTG
>JBEVMI010000243.1:0-3895 GCA_040508685.1 Spongiibacteraceae bacterium | reverse complement strand
GGATACCATCGGTGACTCACGGACACCGCCGGTTGCCAGAATGATCCACAGCTGGACGGCGGTATGCATCGTCGTGAACAGATGCGTGGACAGAGCGAAGGTCGCGTAATAACGAAATAAGAACAGCGAAACGGCGCCGGTGAGCAACGCCAGCGCCACGCTCAGCAGCATCATCGTCAGAAAAGTGCGGTCGTCGCCAATTTGCCATGCCACCAGGATCAGCATGGACAAGGCAAGGGCCCCGATCAGCAATACCCCGCCGACCAATGCGCGTGCGCGAAACAGTAGATCGAGCTGTTGGAACTGCAGCAGCTCGGGTGGGATTAGTCGATCGATGCTCGTCTGCAGGCGTGACATCAGCCCACACTCTCACTGGACTGATATGCGGTTCGATCGAGCAGTTTTTCGATTGGCCCGCGCAGACGGCTTGGCAAAGTGAGCGGACCGTAGCGCGCAACGACTTTGCCATTGCGATCGAGCAGGAATTTGCTGAAGTTCCACTTGACCGCGCGCGAGGCAAACAGACCGGGTGCGTGTTGTTTAAGGTGGGCGAACAAGGGGTCCTGTGCGTTGCCGTTGACATGTACCTTGGCGAACAACGGAAAACTGACGCCGTAATTGGAGAGGCAAAAATTGTGTACACGTTCGTCGTTGAAGGGTTCTTCCATAAAATCGTTCGACGGGAAACCAAGTACGTTAAAACCGCGCTGGTGATAACTTTTGTAGAGCGTTTCCAGTCCGCTGTACTGCGGGGTAAAACCGCAGTAGCTCGCCGTATTCACGATCAGCAGCACTTGGCCGCGCAATTCTGCCAGCGGCAGCATTTTGCCGTTGATGAGACGGCATGAAAGATCGTAGATACAGGTGGTCATGTTTTTTTCATTTTTTAGGCGTTGTAAAATCCGTCGTTCGATGCGGCAGCCCAGTCGCACAGTTGTATAACAGTTCCACAGACAATAACAGCCCGCCTACCTGCCGCCATTCGGAGCTGCTGCAGCGTTCAGGTTAGTCGAATTTATCGTTATTGTTTTTCACCGTAATTCCATTGCTATCGCTATCCAAAAGTTCTAACGTCGAACCTCGATTGCGACCCTGCGTCGCTGTCACAGTCGTATGACAAGCAGAATCGCAATTAAGTTGGGGTACGACGCTGCGGCATAATGTGGCAAGCGTGACGTCCCGAGTCAGCGCGAAATTTCAACCGGTTTTAACTTATGAGTTCTGTGCGCATCATTCGCTGTGAAGCCGAATCTCCGGAGACGGTGCTCGATCGCGAATTGAAGCAATTCACCGCATCGTCGCCGCCCCAGTTGCTGATTGCGGTGGACTTCGCGTTTGAGACCTATTGGCAAACGCCGGTCAGTCGACTTGCCTTGGTGGCGCTGTACCACCTGATCCGTCGCCCGGACGGCGTTCATGTGCGTGTGTCGGTGTGCGCAGCGGAGAATCTGCAAACACTGCCGGAGCGCGATGATTCCGACTGGCTGCAACAGTTGGCGTTGGCCTGGTTTGAGTTGGGTCAGCCGCTGCGCCTGCGCCCGCTATCCATCCCCAAGCCGTGGGGTCGGGAGATTTGGTACACGGGGATCGAGCAACGCGGCGTCGCTGCAGT
This sequence comes from Spongiibacteraceae bacterium, assembly GCA_040508685.1. Classification (GTDB taxonomy): domain Bacteria; phylum Pseudomonadota; class Gammaproteobacteria; order Pseudomonadales; family CAMLJR01; genus CAMLJR01. The sequence continues at coordinate 2,283 of JBEVMI010000243.1, read as the reverse complement.
TTGCGACGGTACCCGCGAAGTGCCGCTGCCGTGGCTGCTGGCGGCGGCACCGCAGCGTTATTGTCATTCGCTAAACCGGCGCCTGATCCTGCTGAAAATCCTCGATCCGCTGCCCGATCAGGTTTTCGGCGATCTCTATTTCGAGTTGCATCGCGACAAGCGCGAAGTTTATGTCGTGACGTCAGTAGACGTCGAAGCTTGGCCCGACGGAGTCGGCGCCATTCGTTTCGGATTCGACGCCGAGTTGCGCACACGGTATGGCGATGATGCCCGCTTCTTATCTGAATACCGCGCTGCGGTGTCGCGATATCGGCAGCTGCGCCAAGAGGTCGATTCATTACTCGATACCCGTCGCGCCAGTGAAGATATCGAGCCGGCGCAGCCAGTGGCTGCAACGACGCTGCGACGCTGGCTGGATGAGTTGCCCGCATCGTTGCGGGAGCAGGAGCGAGAGGCCCGGGTCGCGATGGAGGCTTTTACCGGAATGCTGCCGCTGCGAGTCGGCGATGTAGTCAAGGTGCCGCGTCTAGTCCCGCACTCGCTGCAGCATGGTGTGCGCACCGTGGAGTTTCAGACACCGGTGTACGAGCGCCTGATCTTGTCGTTCGCGCAAAAGGTACTAACTCAAGCACATTGGGATACCGACGAGGCGCTTGATGTGTTGGTGCTGGACCCGCCGCCCAGCGAGCCTTTTGCTACGACGGCCGAGGGGGATGGTTGGATCGAAGAGCGGATCGTCGAGTTTGACGATTTCGAAGTTTGTCGCTTGACCCTGCAGGGCGGAGCCGAACGCAGTCTGCGGGCGCCCCGCGATTACAGTCTGTGTATGGCTGTTGGCGGCATGTTGCAGTTGGGCGAGTTGACGTTGGCTGCCGACGAAGCCGTGCTGTTGCCACCGGTCTGGCGTGGTGGCCGTGTCGTAAATCCGGATGCTTCGACGCGAGTGCTGTTGATGGCCTGGCCACGGATTGCGTATCCCTGATGGGCGTCGGTTGCCGCTGCCGGGGGCTTATGGCAAAATCGCGGCCCGCTGCGGTGCCTCGAAGTCTCCCGGAATTCCCCGGAAATCTTCTGAAATCAAACACCTGTTTGGGCAACCAAGACCATTGCCGGGGCGTTGAAAGCACCGCTCCGGCAATAAGATCACTGCGAAAGTGGCGAAATTGGTAGACGCGCTGGATTTAGGTTCCAGTGGGGCAACCCGTGAGAGTTCGAGTCTCTTCTTTCGCACCAACATTGAAGCTGGCCGTTATTGGGCGACAAATCCAGTCGCCGTGACGATTAGTCTTTGACCATCCATCAGACGTTTACTGACACAAGAAATTACAGAGGATTAGCCATGCAAGTTTCAATCGAGACGACTTCGACTCTGGAACGTCGGTTGACGATCGGTGTACCCGCTGAGCGAGTAGAAAGCGAAGTCAATTCCCGCCTGCAGCAGGCTGCGCAGAATATGAAGCTGAAGGGTTTTCGCCCCGGCAAGGTGCCGATGAACGTGGTTCGTCAGCGTTTTGGTGCCGGTGTGCGCCAAGAAGTGTTGGGTGAGGTGATGAGCCGCTCTTTCTACGAAGCGGTTCAGCAGGAGAAACTCAAGCCGGCCGGGCGTCCCGCCATCGAGCCGAAAACCGTTGAGCCGGGCAAGGATCTTGAGTACGTCGCGACTTTCGAAGTGTTCCCCGAAGTCGAGGCGCGCGATTACAGCGCGATCGAAGTCGTCAAACCGGTCGCTGAAGTGACTGCAGAGGACGTCGAAAAAATGATCGAAAACCTGCGCAAGCAGGCCGGTAGCTGGGAAGTGGTGACGCGCGCCGCGGAAGAGGGCGACCAGGTTGTAATCGACTATGTCGGCACCAAAGCTGGCGAGCCTTTTGAAGGTGGCAGCGCCGAGAATAGTCCGCTGACACTGGGTTCGGGCCGGATGATTCCCGGTTTTGAAGCCGCCGTCGTGGGCATGAAGGCGGGCGAAGAGAAAGTTGTACCGCTGACTTTCCCGGCCGACTACCACAGCGAAGCGTTGAAAGGCGCCGCCGTCGAATTCAAGATCACCCTGCGCGAAGTGAAGACGCTCAAGCTAGCCGAGCTGGACGCCGAATTTTTCAAGAAATTCGGTGTGAAAGAAGGCGGTGATGAGCAGTTCCGCAAGGAAGTGCGCGAGAACATGCTCCGCGAGCTGAAAAATGCTACCAAGAACAAGGTCAAAAATCAGGTGCTCGAAGGCTTGCTCAAAGCCCATGAAGATCTGCAGGTGCCGGCAGCGCTGGTGGTCGAAGAGATTCAGGTGCT
>JBEVMI010000212.1:0-3266 GCA_040508685.1 Spongiibacteraceae bacterium | reverse complement strand
TGCAACCCGGCACCTATCCGCACCGATTCTTTCAGACGATCGATCACCACGAGTTTGCCGCGCTCGAACCGCGCGAGCAGCAAATGGAAACTGTTGGACCCCAGATCGAGGGCAGCATATACCTCGGCGGTGCGGGCAGACTGGACCAAGAGGCCTCCAAAAAAATCGGGTGGGTTCTTTCATACCAGCTAGCACTCGGATTGAGAGTACACGGGTAAACACGGCGGCATTAAACCTGAAATTCAAATCGCGACCAATCGCTGCATGCGGCAGCGTATGCTGTTATAAAACTGTAAAGAAAGTTTCATATGCTGGCATCACCCTTTTGATGCCCGCTGCGACGCGCTGCAATGCGTCGACAGTACCAGGATGTAGAGACCAATCATGGCGCACCCCGAACCCGACAAAGTCGACACAAAAACCGCCAGGAAACAGCCCGCCAAAACCCGGGCAAAAAAAGCGGCGGCATCGAAATCCGCACGCAAGATACGTAACGCAGTCACCGCCATCCCGAAAGAACTCAGCTGGCTCACCTTCAACGATCGCGTGCTGCAAGAGGCCTCCGACCCCGCCGTACCGGCGATCGCGCGAGTGCGGTATCTGGGCATTTTCTCCAACAACATGGATGAGTTTTTTCGCGTGCGGGTCGCCGACGTGCGCCGGCTCGCAACATTTTCGAAAGGCGCCGAGCAGGAACACTACAAAAAACTGCTCGGAGAGATTCAGCAGCGCGTGCTCGAACAGCAACGGAGTTTTGATATCGCGTATTTCGCCGCGCTCAAGGAATTGCGCAAGCACCAGATCTATCTGATTGACGAACGTCAGCTCGATGCCGAACAGGCGGCCTACGTGCAACGTTATTTCGAACGCACTATCGAACCCGAACTGGAGCCGGTGCTGCTCGACGATGCCTACCCGCTGCCGGAGCTGACTGATGCGTCGATTTACCTGGCGATCAAACTGCACTGCGACACGTACGTGCGTTACGCGCTGCTGGAAGTTCCGACCGAAAATATCCGACGTTTTATCGAAATCCCGCCGCAACAGGGTCAGCGCGGCGTCGTCTTTATCGTGCTCGAAAATATTATCCGCCATTGCCTTGCGCAGGTATTCCGCGCCGTGCTGCCCATTCAGCGCGCCGAGGCCTACACCATCAAACTGACTCGCGATGCCGAACTCGAAATTGATGAAGGTATTACCCAGAGCCTGATCGAACGTGTATCGAGCAGCATCAAACGCCGACGCAAAGCCGATCCGGTACGATTCGTCTACGACAATCAGATGCCTGAAGATCTGCTGTCCTATCTGACCAAACGCCTGAACCTCGGCCGCTACGACAGTTTTATTGCCGGCGGGCGTTACCACAATTCAAAAGATTTCATGAATTTCCCGCGCGTCGGCCCGAACTCGCTGGACTTCCGACCGCTGCCCGAAATTTCGGTACCGGAACTGGAGGTCGATCCGAATATTTTTGCCTGCCTGCGCAATCAGGATGTGCTGCTGTATTACCCGTATCACCCGTTCAACTACGTCATCGAATTTCTGAAAACTGCAGCGATCGATCCCGCCGTAAAAACCATCAGCATTTCGCTGTATCGCGTCGCGCGGCAATCGCATGTGGTCGATGCATTGCTGACCGCCGTGCGCAATCACAAAAAGGTGACCGCCGGCGTCGAGTTGCAGGCGCGGTTCGATGAGGAGGCGAATATCAGCTGGGCGCGACGCCTGACCGAAAGCGGCGTCAATGTAATTTTCGGCATTCCCGGACTCAAGGTTCACAGCAAGCTGATCCTGATAAGTCGCCAGGAAGGCCCGCGATTGCGTTATTACAGCCATGTCGGCACCGGCAATTTCAACGAAAAAACTGCTGGAATTTATACCGACTTCAGCCTGCTGACCTATGACCAGGACATCGGCGCCGATATCGCCAATGTGTTCGATTTCATTCAGTACACCTATCACCGGCCGCGCTATCGCGAGCTGATGGTGTCACCGCATTCCAACCGCACCAACCTGATGGGGCTGATCAACGATGAAATCGCAGCAGCCAGTGAAGGCATCGCCGCCAGCATCACCATCAAATGCAACAATCTGGTCGATGAACGCATCATCAACAAACTCTATGAAGCCAGCCAGACCGGCGTCAAAATCCGGCTGATCGTGCGCGGCATGTGTGCATTGATCCCCGGCGAAAAAGGTCGCAGCGAAAATATCGAGGCGATCAGTATCGTCGATCGTTTTCTCGAACACGCACGGGTATTTATTTTCGGCAACCGCGGCAATCCGCTTTATTTCATTTCCTCGGCGGATCTGATGACGCGCAATCTGGATTTTCGCGTCGAGGTCACCTGCCCGATCCGCGACCCACGCCTGCAGGAACGCATCCGCTCGATAATCGAGTTGCAGTGGCTCGACAACGTCAAGGCACGCCTGCTCGACCACAAGCAGTCGAACACCCTGCGCACACTGAAAGGTCCGCGCATCCGCAGCCAGGAAGCGACCTATCGTTACCTGGCATCCGGCGAACTGCCAACCGCACTGTCCCGCAACTCGGATACCCGTGTTGCGGACTAACCAACCGCGACCGCCGATGGCGGATTGCCCCCATCGGAATTTGCGAACCGACCATAAGCATTATCGGTTTAACGAACAGCCAATGAATCGCTAGGCTACGGCGACCTCCCCCTCTATCGGAACAGCCGCATTGAATTCGCTTCTCGTACCGTTCAAACACAACGGTTATATGCTTTGCCTGATCGCGGCCGCGCTGCTCGGCCTCGCCCTGCCCGGACCCGGCAGCAAGGGCGGGGTGCTGCGACCCAGCGCCGATTCGAGATCGGCCAGCGCCTGACTCACCGCCGCCTGCGACAAGCCGATACGCTGGCCAGCCGCTGTGACGCCGTCATCGCGAGCGACGGCGACGAATACCGAAAGTTGTTTGAGGGTGATTCGCATCTGCTCGCAATGACTGATCGAAAAATAAGAAATTCGAGTTTTGCCGAACGATCATGCGCACCCTACGCTGCGCGAACATAAAACCGGGTCGCTAAAAATAAGTGGGCAAAAATCATGCTGATCAATCTTGCAGACCGCACCGCCGTCATCACCGGCGCCACCATCAAGGTCGATGGCGGCAGGTGTCCGGTGGTTTGATTTTTTTATTTTTCAACGCGAATGGTGAGGCCGATCAACCGCGACACCACCAGTGCGATATACATGACACCCGTGAATTCTTCGAGCATTACCAGCGCACGCGCCATCGGCCG
>JBEVMI010000173.1:0-4258 GCA_040508685.1 Spongiibacteraceae bacterium | reverse complement strand
GACCAAGGTAAATGGTGGCAGATCGAGCTTGATCGAGCGCGCGGCCGGCCCTTCCCCGATCATGATGTCGAGTTGAAAATCCTCCATCGCCGGATAGAGCACCTCTTCGATTTGCGGGCTCAGGCGATGAATTTCATCGATAAATAAAACATCGCCCGGTTCAAGATTGGTCATCAGCGCAGCGAGATCGCCAGCGCGCTCCAGCACCGGGCCCGACGTGGTGCGCAACGATACTTTCATCTCATTAGCGAGAATATTCGCGAGCGTGGTTTTGCCGAGACCGGGCGGACCGAAGATCAGCGTGTGATCGAGCGGCTCGCCACGTTTGCGCGCCGCACTGACGAATATTTCCATTTGTTCGCGCACGGCGTGCTGACCGACATAATCAGCCAGCGTTTTCGGACGCACGGCGCGATCGAGGCCTTCTTCGCGTGTGCTCGCGATCGGAGATATAAGGCGGTCGTGTTCGATCATGACGATCTGTCTCTAGGAAAGCTTGCGCCGACGCTGGAAGCTGGTATGGGGAAGCTATTTCGAAAACCGTAGAAACAGGATGTTTCTACGGAGCCCCAGGGATGGGTTCATGCGTTTTTCGAAATAGCTTCCCCATACCTGCACACGCATAAGAAGTTAGACTTTCACCATACTTTTCAACGCCGCGCGAATTAACTCTTCGCTGCTCGCACCGTCGATTTTTACTGCGGCAACCATTCGTGCTGCTTCCTGCGGTTTGTAGCCCAGCGAGATCAACGCCGATTCCGCTTCCAGAAAATTATCTTTGGTCTGCGGCAGCTGTGCCGAACCTTCGGCGACGATCGCACCATCGACGTGCCAGTCACGCAAACGATCGCGCATTTCGATCAGCAAACGTTCAGCAGTTTTTTTGCCGACACCCGGCAAGCGCACCAGCGAATTGGTATCGTTGTCACGCACGCAGCGAACGAACGCTTCCACATCCATGCCGGACAAAATCGCGAGCGCCAGCTTCGGGCCCACGCCGTTGACCTTGATCAGTGCGCGAAACAATGAGCGCTCTTCGCGCGACGCAAAACCAAATAATAAATGCGCATCTTCGCGAACGATCAAATGCGTATGCAGGACAACGTTTTCGCCCGGAGCGGGTAACTGATAAAACGTCGTCATCGGCGACTGGATTTCGTAACCGACGCCAGCAACATCGACCAACAACTCGGGCGCCTGCTTTTCCAATAATGTGCCGCGAATTCGGCCGATCATGCCTGCTCCCTAAAATAATTCAACCAAGACGGCCGCGTTTCATTCTGCCGGTCAACGCACTGACCGTGGTCATTGCCGCCAACCCCTGCCGCATATGTGCATGACACAGCGCAGCAGCCAGTGCATCGGCAGCGTCTTCCTGCGGTGCTGCCGGCAATTTCAACAGCGTCTGCACCATATGCTGTACCTGCTCTTTATTAGCCGCGCCGGTACCGACTACAGCCTGCTTGATTTGTCGTGCGGTGTAATCGGCGACAATCAAGCCACGATTCACGCAAGCCACCACCGCGGCACCGCGCGCCTGCCCAAGCTTGAGTGCAGAACCCGCACTTTTCGCCATAAACACCTCTTCCACCGCCACGTGTTCGGGGCGATGTTCGTCAATCAAAGAAGTGAGACTGTCGAAAAGAATTTTGAGACGGGCACTGAGTGCGATATCGCCGAGGCGGATGACCCCGCTGGCAACATACACCTGCTTCTGGCCATGGCAATGAATAATGCCAAAACCTGTTTTACGCGAGCCGGGATCGATACCGAGAATCAGGGTCATGGAGTGGCCGAGGGAAACGTTTCGGTATTATGCCCATAAGCACGGCATCGCGGGCAAGCTCGCAGAGAATGGCGCCTTTTGATCGCGGATAACATCCGCTAGCCGCGGAGTACTATCGAGCAATCAGCCCAACTGCTCCATCACCTCGGCCGGAATATCCGCGTTGGTATAAACGTTCTGCACATCGTCGAGATCTTCAAGCATATCGATCAACGCCAGCACCGTTTCAGCACTGTCTTTATCGGCTAGTGTTGCCTGTGTCGACGTGATCATCGTGACCTCGCTGCTCTCCGGTCTGAGACCGGCCTTCAACATCGCGTCTTTGACTGCGCCGACAATTTCCCACGGCGTCAGCACTTCGATCGAGCCGTCGTCCTGCGTGACGACATCATCAGCGCCGGCTTCAAGCGCCGCCTCCATCACTTTCTCTTCATCGGCACCGGCCGCGAAAAAAATCTGGCCCTTGCGCGTGAATAGATAGGCAACCGAGCCGTCGGTGCCGAGATTGCCACCGCGCTTTGAAAACGCATGGCGCACTTCGGCGACGGTGCGATTGCGATTGTCCGTCATCACCTCGACCAGCACCGCGACACCGCCCGGTCCATAACCTTCGTAGGTCAGCTCTTCGACATTATCGGCATCAGCCGCACCAGCGCCGCGCTGAATCGCGCGATCGATCGTGTCGCGACTCATATTGGCGCCGAGCGCCTTGTCGACGGCAGCACGCAGCCGCGGATTGTCACCCGGCTCCGGTCCGCCAAGGCGCGCTGCAATTGTCAGCTCGCGAATCACCTTGGTAAAAATGGCACTCCGTTTGGAATCCTGGCGCGCCTTGCGATGCTGAATATTGGCCCATTTACTGTGACCGGCCATGATCGTACTCCACTAAAAACTCTGCTTATTTGTCTGCCTTATCGGCGCTGCCTTCAGTGGCAGCTGTTTCGGTCTTACGCAGGCGAATATGCAAGTCCGCCAGTTGGCGCGTATCGACCGCACCCGGTGCATCCGTCATCAGACAGGCTGCGGTCTGCGTTTTTGGGAACGCGATGACGTCGCGAATCGACTTGGCGCCAGTCATCAACATCACCAGACGATCGAGACCGAACGCCAGGCCCGCGTGCGGCGGCGCACCGAATTTCAGGGTGTCGAGCAGGAAGCCGAATTTTTCCTGCTGCTCTTCTTCGCTGATGCCGAGCACACGGAACACCGCTTGCTGCATGTCGCGCTGGTGAATACGCACCGAGCCACCGCCGAGTTCGGTGCCGTTCAATACCATATCGTAGGCATTCGACAATGCCGCAGCCGGATTACTGGCGAGCTCTTCGGGTGTCGCCAACGGCGACGTGAACGGATGATGGCTGGAGGTCAGGCTGCCGTCATCGTTCTCTTCGAACATCGGGAAATCAACGACCCACAGCGGCGCCCATTCGCGCGTGAACAGATTCAGATCGTGACCAATCTTGATACGCAAGGCGCCCATCGCTTCGTTGACGACTTTCGCGCGATCCGCACCGAAGAACACGATGTCGCCGTCGGCTACTTCGAGACGCTGCATCAGTTGCAAGACGACATCGGCCGGCATGAATTTGATGATCGGCGATTGCAGGCCTTCGATGCCTTTCGCGAACTCGTTAACCTTGATCCACGCCAAACCTTTTGCGCCGTAGATACCAACGAAATTGCCGTAGTCGTCGATCTGCTTGCGGGTCAGTTGCGCACCACCGCCCGGCACTTTCAGCGCGGCGACGCGGCCTTTCGGATCGTTCGCCGGACCATTGAAGACCTTGAAATCGACCTGCTTCATCAGATCGCCGACATCGACCAGTTCGAGCGGAATCCGCAGGTCAGGCTTGTCGCTGCCGTAACGGCACATGGCTTCGCCGAAGGTCATGCGCGGGAATGCGTCGAACTCGACATTCAGCACGGCTTTGAACAGGTCGCGAATCATGCCTTCAGTGATCGCCATGATGTCGTCGGCGTCGAGGAATGAAGTCTCGATATCGATTTGTGTGAATTCGGGCTGACGATCGGCGCGCAGGTCCTCGTCGCGGAAACAGCGCGCGATCTGATAGTAACGGTCGTAACCGGCAACCATCAGCAATTGTTTGAATAACTGCGGCGATTGCGGCAGCGCGAAAAACTTGCCCGCATGGGTGCGGCTCGGCACCAGGTAATCGCGCGCACCTTCCGGTGTCGCCCGCGTCAGGATCGGCGTTTCAATATCGAGGAAACCCTGCTCGTCGAGATACCGGCGCAGCGTCGAGGTAATACGCGCACGCAGCTTCAGGCGCTCCTGCATTTCGGTGCGACGCAGATCGATAAAACGATAACGCAGACGCACTTCTTCGCCGACCGATGTGTGTTCGTCGATCTGGAACGGCGGCGTTGCCGCGGTATTGAGGATTTCGATTTCCTTGCCCAGCACCTCGATGGCACCGGTCGCCATATTCGGATTGACGGTATTGCCGCCGC
>JBEVMI010000116.1:0-9606 GCA_040508685.1 Spongiibacteraceae bacterium | reverse complement strand
AGAAAATTGTAATAGACGTGTACAAAATCGCCGGTACCATAAAAGCGGCGCATATCGCTGTCGAGCACTGCCTGGTCGATCGGCTTGTCGATTTCGGTTTCCATCACATTCTGCACGGATGCCGGGTTCACGCGCTGCAGGTTCACGAAGCGGATTTCATCGATGGGGCGCAGATCGGGTTCGACGACCACATGTTGGCGCGCGCGCAATGCCGCGTACTCCTCGACGCTCAGGCTCAACGCTGCGAGGCGATCCGCCGCCTTGCGTGCAGCAATTTCGCCGCGCGGTGCGATCTTCGGCAAGGCGTCGAAATCGCCGGTGGAATAATCGCCGAGCTCCGGTGAAATCAGCACGTCCTGCGGCGTCAGCGTAGCCAGCGATGCCTGCACATTCTGCTCGGTCAGAATACTGAGCATCTGGCTGGATACGCCGAGAATGCCGTTGATTTGTTCGCGTTTCAGCAGCGGCGTGCCGACATTGACCGCGATGACGATATCCGCCCCCATCGCGCGCGCCGTCTGCACCGGCAAGTTGCTGGTCAGCATGCCGTCCACCAGCAGCATGCCATCGAACTCCGCCGGCGCCACCGCGCCCGGAACCGACATGCTGGCGCGCATCACCAGCGCCAGATCGCCTTCGCTGAACACGACGGCCTTGCCGGTGACGAGATCGGTCGCCACCGCGCGATAGGGAATCGGCAGCTCATCGAAGTGGTAGTACCCCTTCAATTTACTCAATCGACGCAGCACGGTTTCCAGCTGCACTCCCGATACCAGGCCCTTGCCGATTTTTATTTCACCGTCACGAACCCCGACTTCCGGCGTGAATAAAATCGTGTTGTCGTCCTGCTTGCGGCGCATCGTCTGCTCCTGCCGCGGCGGCTGCTCCTTGAACAGTAATTGCGTGGAAATACTGGCGATGACCGTATCCATTTCCGGCAACGTCATGCCGGTCGCATAGGCCGCACCCACTAGCGATCCCATGCTGGTGCCGACAATGCAATCGACCGGCACGCGATATTCTTCGAGCACCTTGAGCACCCCGACATGCGCTGCACCGCGCGCACCACCGCCCGATAGCACCAGACAAATTTTTGGTCGCCTGCGCCCATCGACCGTCGTTGCCGGCGCAGTCGACATCGATTTGGCCGGCAGCGCTTCCGCAGGCACGGGTTTTTCCGCCAATACCGGCGACCCACCGACAGCAGACAAAGCCAGACACAAAACGGCCGGGATCAATCGATATTGCAAAATCATGGCGCAGACTCCGCAGCACGTTCGTTAACGTTTTGTTGTTCTGCGCGGATAAGCTGCGAAAAATCTGTTGCGTCACCTGCCGCCAGTGCGCGTGCGTTGACATGCACGCGCTGCTGCAAATCGGCAAAACCCAGCCCGTAGGATTCGAGGCGACCCTCATCGTAGAGATATTGCGGCAGATAACCGCTGACCAGAACTTTCCAGCTCAGCGGCAGATGCTGTGCATTGACACGCGTGTTCAGCCAGATGCTGGTCGTGCAATTGGTGGTGAGCGTGTTGTAAAACTCGGGCTCTGTCGTCAGCGCGTTGATCTGGTGAACGTACTCCATGAATAGCCGGCGACCGTTGGCGACATCGCCTTTCGCGCGATAGACGTACACATCCTCGACCGGGTCATGGCGATAATTCGTGCGCAGGCGAATCACGTCGCGCTCATCGGCGACCACGTAATACAGCTCGTACTGACGAAAAAACCCCTTGAGTGTCGAATACGCTTCAGCCTTCTCCTTGCGCGTTTCGATCGATATCGCCAGATGGTCGTCGCGATTGAATTCAAAACTCAAAAACACATGCGCGATCGCCGGGCCCATCCAGTACACCGCGATCACGTCCACGCCGGTCAGCTCGCGCAGATCGAATTGTTTGTCGTAATAGTTCGGCGTGTAATCGAATTCGCTGCGGTAGTCGAAATTGCGAATGTTGTGCACGGTCACCACATCGCCATCAATGGTGGCAGAAGGCAGCACCATCACATCGCTTTGCCAGTCGCGATCATTGGATGGATCGATCGTGCTCCACCACACCAGCAATGCTGCAAACGCAACGACGTAGGCGGCCACTGCCCGCCGGCGCCAATTCCTGGAAGACAACGAGTGCAAAAACAAAGGGCGAAAAAACAAGGCGATCACTGCCGCCAGTGTCAGCACGGCAAAGAGGGCTGCCACTGCATTGCGCAGAAGTCCGTAGGGCGGCCCGGCATACATAAGTGCAAGTACCGCCCAGCCGCCGCTGATAGCGATGATCAATCCGATCAGTGCCCGTAGAAAAATGCGCGCGAACTTCATCAGGCAAGCAGTCCTGTAGGGGTTTTTTTCGCGATCCAGACAGAACAGTAGCAAGCGAATAGATCCGAAAACTATTGGACCTTATGCCTAGATGACTCGGTTCGGCAGTTTTTTTATTTTTCGGCTGGATTCGGTGGGCACGTGGCGCATCGGAACAACACTCGGCAATAAAGCGTTTTTCAGCAACGGCGCCTACGCCAAACATTGGACCAAAGTCCAATATGGATAAATCCAACAAATCGCTAATCTCCAATCCGGGGGAAAGTGTCTATCGGCACTTGCAATTCCGTAAGCATTTCTACCGGACTGGAGAACACCATGAAAAAATTGAATGCACTGGCATTGGCAATAATGGGAATTTCAGGCGCCGCGCAGGCGTCCGAACAGGAGGGCTGGCAATTCGAGCTGACGCCGTACATCTGGGGCATGGCTGTCGATGGCGACATCACTTCCCGCGGCCAGACCGCCGAAATCGATCAGAGCTTCAGCGACATAGCCGATAACGCGGATGCGGCCTTCATGGGCCTTGGCGTGATGAGCTACAACCGTCTGGTTCTGTACCTGAATTACGATTACCTCAACCTCAGCGTCGATGGCAACGCCACGCGGGGCACCGTGTTCCCCGTCGGCACCGAACTCGAAGCTGAACTCGATGCCCAGGTCATGACTGGCGCGATCGGTTATCGATTCGACACCTTTGGCGAACACTCCTTTATCGATGTGATGGTCGGCGTCAGAACGCTGTCGCTCGACACCGAGCTGAGGGCCGGGCCGTTGAGTCGTTCTCATGACAACGACACCACCGACACGATCCTCATGCTGCGGCCATCGTTCCAGCTCTCGGAGAACTGGCGCTTCAACCCCACCCTGTCCTACGGCGTCGATGGCGATTCCGATACCACCTATTCGCTGGAGCCACAGTTCCAGTACAACTTCACCGATATGCTTGCCCTGCGCTTCGGTTACAAAAATCTGCACTATGAAACCGAAGACGGCGACGAAGGCACCACCGACTTCAAAAAATGGGATGGCGATTTCAGCGGCCCCTTCCTCGGCCTCGGCTTCACCTTCCCGGCCAAGGAAAAACCGGTTGCCTATGTACCTCCCCCGGCACCCGCGCCCGTGGTTGCGGCACCGGCAAAATGCGCCGACAGCGATGGTGATGGTGTTTGCGACACCGCGGATCAGTGCCCGAGCACCCCACCCGGCAAACGTGTCGGTCCCGCCGGTTGCGATTGTGACTACACGCTGGCGTTGCGCTTCGACGTGGACTCGGCGGTGCTGCATGACGACGACAAGGCAGAGCTCGACAAGCTGGCTGCCGTTCTGGTCAATCCAAAGCTGAGCTTCATGGCCGGCACCGTCACCGGTCACACCGACAGTACCGGTAGCGACAAGTACAACCAGGCTCTCTCCAAACGTCGTGCCGATGCAGTTGCCGACTACCTGCACTCCAAAGGCGTTGCGCTCGATAGTCGTTTCAGCACGCAGGGCATGGGCGAAAGCCAGCCGGTTGCAGACAACAAAACCGCAGCAGGGCGTGCCGAGAACCGTCGTGTCGTGATCAGTCGCACCGATTGCGGACCCAACTGACGGCGTGATTGCCGCCGCGGCTGTTAGCAGCCAGTGCCGGCCGCGGCGATGCTCTTCCCCGAATTCAATGAGGAGTTTCAATTCATGCTGCGCAATTCAGGATACAGCCGGATCGTTTCGCGACTGGCTCTGGCCGGCTGGCTCGGCATGACTGTCGTTTTTTGCAGCCTCATCGCCTGCAGTAAAGCACCGGAAAAAGCCGCGGCGGTTCCCGCGGTGGTCGTGGTTACGCCATTGCAGCGCGATGTGCCGGTCTATGTCGATCTGGTCGGCGAGGCTCAGGGCGAACAGGATGTGGAAATTCGCGCGCGTGTCGAAGGGTATTTGCAAACGGTCAATTTCAGCGAGGGCTCATTTGTCAAAAAGGGCGACCTGCTGTACCAGATCGATCCCAAACCGTTACAGGCCGATCTCGCCAATGTGCAGGCGCGATTGACCAAAGCCAATGGCGATGTCGAACGTTTTCAGCCGCTGTTCGCGAAACAGGCGGTAAGCCGCCAGGAACTCGACAATGCCGTCGCGGCGCGCGATGCCGCCAGGGCGCAGGTTGAACTGGCGTCGCTCAATCTCGGCTACACCACGATCAGATCGCCGATCGACGGCATCGTCGGCATCACCCAGGTAAAACCCGGCAATCTGGTCGGACGCGGCGAAAGCACGCTGCTGACCACCGTCTCGCTGATCGACCCCATCGTGTTTCGCGTCGGCATCAGCGAAGCCGAATATTTCAAGGTGGCAAAACGCGGCCCGCGCACGGCCGACCAACCCAAAGTCGACGTGCAACTGGAGCTGGCCAACGGCGAGCCGTATCCGCACAAGGGCACGTTTGTCGCGGTGGATCGGGGCGTCGATGCGCAGACCGGCACGCTGCTCGTCAAATTCGCATTCGCCAACCCCGACCGGCTGATTCGTCCGGGGCAATACGGACGCGTGCGCATCACCGCGGAAACGCTGCCCGCCGCGTTGCTGGTGCCGCAACGCGCCATCAAGGAAATCCAGGGCATCTATCAGCTCGCGGTGGTCGGTGCCGAGAACAAGGTGGCGCTGCGCACGGTAAAGGTCGGTCCTCGTTTTGGCGACCTCTGGGTCATCACCGAAGGCATCAAGCCAGGAGAAAAAATTGTTGCAGAGGGTTTGCAGCGGGTGCGGGACGGCTCCGTCGTTGCGCCCCAACCTGCAACGGCAGAAACCGCGGCAGCGCCGCCGTCTGCGGCGCCACCAGCAAAACCGTAAGCCGCTGGCCAACTCTCGACAAGCCTTGAAAGCCTTTTAAAAAGGGATCGCCGTTATGATGGCCCGTTTTTTTGTCAACCGTCCGATCGTCGCGATCGTGTTGTCCATCGTGATGGTCATCCTCGGCCTGGTGGCGTTGAGCCGCCTGCCCAATGCGCAATACCCGGAAATCGTCCCGCCGCAGGTGCAGCTGACCACCACCTTCGTCGGCGCCTCCGCCACCGATGTGGAAGCCTCCGTCACCACGCCGATCGAACAGCAGGTGAACGGCGTCGACAACATGATTTACATGAAGTCGACCAACGCCAACGACGGCACGCTGAAACTGATCGTGTCGTTCGAAGTCGGCACCGATCTGGACATGAGCAACGTGCTCACCCAGAACCGTCTGTCGCAGGCAATGCCATCGCTGCCGCAATCGGTGAAGGAATACGGCGTGTCGGTGAAAAAATCGCTGAATTTTCCGCTGATACTGATTTCGCTGAGTTCGCCCAATGCCACCTTCGACAAGAACTTTCTTTCGAACTACGCGGCGATCAATATCAACGACGCACTGTCGCGCACGCGCGGCGTCGGCCAGGTCACGCTGTTCGGCGGCAGCGATTATGCAATGCGGATCTGGATCGATCCGGATCGCATCGCCAAGATGGGCCTGACGGTCCCCGACATTATCAACGCCGTCAAAGCCCAGAACGTGCTCACCCCCGCCGGCCAGATCGGCGCCCCACCCTCGCCCAAAGGCACCGAATTCACCTACACCGTGCGCACCCAGGGCCGCCTGCTGTCGGCCGAAGACTTCGCCGAAATCGTGATTCGCTCCAATGCCGATGGTTCACAGGTGCGGGTGAGAGATGTCGGCCGGGTCGAACTCGGTGCGATGTTGTACACACAGGAAGGCCGCCTCAACGGCAAACCCAGCGCTGCCATCGCGGTGTACCAGACCCCCGGCACCAACGCGCTGGAAACCGTCGCCAATATCCGCAAGCTGATGGAAGAACTCAGCCAACGTTTTCCCGCCGATCTCGAATACAAGATCACGCTGGATACCTCGCTGCCGATCAGCGAAGGCATCAACGAAATCGTGCACACGCTGGTTGAAGCCGTCATCCTGGTGCTGATCGTCGTGTTCGTGTTCCTGCAGAACTGGCGCGCGACGCTGATCCCGCTGCTGACCGTACCGGTATCGCTGATCGGCACCTTCATGGTGTTCCCGCTGCTGGGTTTTTCGGTGAACGTGTTGTCGCTGCTCGGTCTTGTGCTCGCCATCGGCATCGTCGTCGACGACGCCATCGTGGTGGTCGAAGCGGTCATGCACCACATTGAAAAGGGATTATCGCCGAAGGAGGCCACGGTCAAGGCGATGGAGGAAGTGTCCGGCCCGGTAATCGCAATTGCGCTGGTGTTGTCCGTCGTGTTCGTGCCGGTCGCCTTTATCAGCGGCATCACCGGCCTGCTGTATCAGCAGTTCGCGATCACCATCGCGATATCGGTGCTGTTTTCCGCGGTCAGCGCGTTGACGCTGAGCCCGGCGCTGGCGTCGCTGCTGCTGAAACCCAACGACGGCAAACGCAGTTTCATGACGCCATTTTATGCGTGGTTCAATCGCGTGTTCGATCGTTTCACCGGCGGCTACATGAGCGTGGTGTCGATCCTGATCCGCAAATCGATCCGCAGCCTGATTTTTATCGGCGTGGTCGTCGTGCTGACCATCCTGCTCGGCAAACATATTCCCGGCGGATTCGTGCCGGTCGAGGATCAGGGTTACGTGCTGGTGAACGTGCAATTGCCGGAGGCATCCTCGCTGGAACGCACCGATGCAGTGACGCGCAAAATCGAAAAAATTCTCGCCGGCAACGAGGCCATCGACACCTATACGACCATCACCGGCCTGTCGCTGCTGACCGGTGCGACTTCGTCCAACATGGCGACGTTCTTCGTGTCGCTGAAACCGTGGGAGGAACGTTCGACCGCCGCGGCCCATGCCAACGGCGTGCTCGCCTCGGTCAACGCCGCACTGGCCAAAGAAGTGCCGGAGGCGATGGCGATTGCCTTCGGACCGCCACCGATACCCGGTCTCGGCACCGGCGCGGGTTTTACGATGATGCTGCAGGATCGCGCCGGCAATTCGCCCGAATATCTGGCGGCGGAAGCGCAGAAATTCATTCAGGCCGCGCAGAAACGCCCGGAGATCGGCCGCATCTTTACGCTGTTCAGTGCCAACGTGCCGCAGATTTTTGTCGACATCGATCGCGACAAGGCACTCAAGCTCGGCGTTTCGCTCGACGATCTCAACACCACGCTGGGTTCGCTGCTCGGCAGTTCGTACATCAATGACTTCAACCGCTTCGGCCGCGTCTACAAGGTGTACGCGCAGGCCGAGCCGCAATTTCGCGCCAACATCGAATCGCTGTCGCTGTTTTTCGTGCGCAGCCGCACCACCGGCATGATGGTCCCGCTCGATACGCTGGTGCGCAGCAAACCGATTTCCGGTCCGGAATATACCAACCGCTTCAACCTGTTCCGCTCCGCGGAATTGAGTGGCGTGCCCGCGCCGGGCTACAGCTCGGCGGATGCGCTGAAGGCGCTCGAGGAAGTCGCCGCGGAAACGTTGCCGACGGAAATGGGTTATGCGTGGGCCGATACGTCGTTCCAGGAAAAACGCGCCGAGGGCACCGCTGCCGTCGTGTTTGCGTTCGCGATGCTGATGGTGTTCCTGATTCTGGCGGCGCAATACGAAAGCTGGAGCCTGCCGTTCGCCGTGCTGTTGGGTACGCCCTTCGCCGCCTTCGGCGCGTTTTTCGGGCTGTGGATGGCACGGTTTTTCAGCAACAGTTACGAGAACAATGTGTTCGCGCAGATCGGCCTGATCATGCTGATCGGACTGGCCGCGAAGAACGCCATTCTTATCGTCGAATTCGCGAAGATGAAACGCGAGGAAGGCATGGAAATCGTCGAAGCTGCGATGGAAGGCGCGAAGCTGCGCCTGCGGCCGATCCTGATGACGGCGTTCGCGTTCATCCTCGGCGTGGTGCCGCTGCTGACTGCCAGCGGCGCCGGCGCCGAGGCGCGCAAGGTGATGGGCATGGCGGTGTTCTGCGGCATGTCGATCGCGACCTTCCTCGGTATTTGTCTGGTGCCGGTGCTGTACGTCGTTATCGAAAAACTGGTGACCAAGAGAGAACACCCACCCTCGATCAAGGAAGAACACTCACTCTCGACCAGAGGAGAAGACTTAGAAGCGGGCAAGGGAGAACACGCATCATGATGTGCCGCTCTATCTACACAAAACCGCCGGTCATGAAACCCATGATCTTGAAACCGCTGGCGTTACTGATAAGCACTGCGTTGGTCCTGTCGGGCTGTGCGGTCGGGCCCGATTACCAGCGCCCAGGCAGCGACGTGCCGACGACATATCGCGGCGCCCCGACGACAACTACAGAACAATCCCTGGGCGATCAGGACTGGTCGCAGGTATTCGCCGATCCCGCACTGGCCGAGCTGATCAAGACGGGTCTCACCAACAATTTCGATCTGCGCACGGCCGCTGCGCGCGTCGACGAATATCGCTCCTACGCCGGCGTCGCGCGCGGCGCGCTATTTCCGCAAATCGGGATCGGCGTCGGCTACAACGCCAACAATGGTTCGCGCCTGTCTTCGCCGGCTTTTACAGCATCGGATTACACCGAGCGCAACTATGACGCCACCGCGCAATTGTCGTGGGAGCTGGACCTGTTCGGCCGCCTCCGTCGTGAGGACGAAGCCGCGATTGCACGCTGGCTGGCCAGCGAACAGGGCCGGCGCAGCGTGGTGGTGACACTTATCGGCGATATCGCCACCGCCTACTACACGCTGCTCGAACTCGATCTCGAACGCGAGATTGCACTGAAGACCTTGGACTCGAATACCGGCCAGACCCAGTTCTACCGCGACCGCCTCGAAGGCGGCGCCTCCAACCGGCTGGAGGTCGACCAGGCCGAAGCCAACCGCGCGACCACCGCGGCCACCGTCTATGACATCGAGCGCCGCATCGCCCTGCAGGAAAACCTGATCAACCTGCTGCTGGGCCGCGGGCCGGGGCCGGTCCCGCGCGGGCAGTCGCTGACGGCGCAGTCGCTGCCGCCCGAGCTGCCGGTCGGACTGCCGTTGCAACTGCTGGAGCGTCGGCCCGACATCGTGCAGGCCGAACAATTGCTCGCCGCCTCCAATGCCGATGTCGGCGCGGCGAAGGCGCTGTTTTTTCCGTCGATCAATATCACCGCGCTAACAGGCGGACTCAGCCGCGAATTCAATGACCTCGGCGACAGCGACGCCGGCATCTGGTCGTTCGGTGCCGGTATCTTCCAGCCGCTGTTTCGCGGCGGCGCGATTCGCTACAACTACGCCGCCGCCAAGGCGCGTTTCGAACAGGCGATGGCGCAGTATCAGAAAGCCGTGCAAAGCGGCTTTCGCGATACCGCCGA
>JBEVMI010000101.1:0-4071 GCA_040508685.1 Spongiibacteraceae bacterium | reverse complement strand
ACCAAGCCGACGATGTATATCGCCAACGTCGACGAAAACGGTTTTGAAAATAATCCGCATCTCGACACCGTCAGGAAAATCGCCGCGACCGAAAATGCGGTGGTAGTGCCAATCTGCAACAAACTCGAATCCGAAATTGCTGAACTCGAAGACGACGAGAAGTTGGAGTTTCTGCAAGAGCTGGGTATGACTGAGCCGGGCCTCGATCGTGTGATTCGCGCCGGCTACAGCCTGCTCGGCCTGCAAACCTATTTCACTGCCGGTGTAAAAGAAGTGCGGGCGTGGACGATTCCGATCGGCGCGACCGCACCGAAAGCCGCCGCCGTCATTCACACCGATTTCGAAAAAGGTTTTATTCGCGCCGAAGTGATCGCCTATGCCGATTTCATCAACGGCAAAGGCGAACAGGGTGCGAAGGACGCCGGCAAGTGGCGTCTCGAAGGCAAGGAGTATGTCGTGCAGGATGGCGACGTCATGCACTTCCGCTTTAACGTCTAAGCCGATTGTGACGGCAGCTGCAAGCAACTGGCGTGTCGGCCTGCCACTGGCGGTACTGACATCGATGTTGTGGGCGATCGTGCCGCCGGTAATGAAAGGCCTGCTGACGCATCTCGATCCGATAACGCTGGTCTGGTGTCGGCAGGTCGGTTGCGGTGTTTTGATCGTGGGGTATTTCGCTTTTCGACGCGGTGTCAGCTGGGCAGCGTTGCGCGAGCGCGACGTGTTGTTGTTGGTCGCAATCTGTGCGCTCGGGCTCACCGTCAATGCATTGCTGTTATTTATTGGCCTGCAATACGCGACGCCAAGTGCGACGCAGGTATTGGGCCAGCTCGGTCCCGTGCTGGTTTTGCTGGGCGCGGTATTCATTTTTAAAGAATCATTTACGCGCCAGCAGTGGTTTGGCGCGGCGGTGGTCATCAGCGGTCTCGTAATTTTTTTTCACGACCATCTCGTCGATATTGTCCGCATGAGCCATTACGGCTACGGCATGTTGATTCTCGCCATTGCACCGATTTTCTGGGCGTCGTATGCACTGGCGCAAAAACGTCTCGCTGGTCGGCTCGGTACCCAGCAGGTGCTGATGATTGCGTACGTGCTCGGTACCTTTGCGTTGCTGCCCTTGTCTTCACCGGCGCGCGTCGCGGCGCTGGATGCGATCGCGCTGTTGCTGCTGGTCATCATCATTGCCGTGTATATCGTCAGCTACCTGGCGCTGGGCACGGCGATGTTGCACTGGGAGGCGTCGCGGGTGAGCGCGATGATTACGCTGACGCCGCTGTTCACGCTGGTGTTTACACATCTGATCGCCGTGATTTTTCCCGGCTACCTGCAACCCGAAGATCATGACCTGCTCAGTTGGGGCGGCGCGGCGCTGGTGGTCGGGGGCTCGTTTCTGGCGGCAATGCCGCGGCGCAGCTATCGACCGCGCACCGCCTGAAATCCGTGTTTTGGCTTGACACATTTGGGCGCTACCGCGACAATGCGCGCCTCGCAAAATGACCTCTTTTGGCAAGGTAGCTCAGCCGGTTAGAGCACAGCA
Organism: Spongiibacteraceae bacterium; assembly: GCA_040508685.1. Classification (GTDB taxonomy): domain Bacteria; phylum Pseudomonadota; class Gammaproteobacteria; order Pseudomonadales; family CAMLJR01; genus CAMLJR01. The sequence goes on along the minus strand of JBEVMI010000101.1, from coordinate 2,531 downwards.
CTCATAATGCTGGGGTCGCGGGTTCGAGTCCCGCCCTTGCTACCATATTTTCAGCGTTTGATTGCGAGAGCGCACGATTGAATGATTGCAATATGTTGTTGGGATAGTTCTAGGAATTGGCCACGATCGGCCATAGTTTAAAAAGGATTTCACCATGCGTTACGTTGCGTTATTGCTGCTTATCGCAGCCCCCTCTGTATTTTCCCTGTCTGTCGCGGTGCCTATTCCGTTTATTTCCGATCCGGGTTCGGTGTTGCTGCTATTGTCAGGATTGTTGGGTGTCGTAGTTATTCGGCGTCGCCAGCAATAATTTTGCGTTAGTTTTTATTCTATTTCGAAGCACTTGCTGCGAGCAACAACGGCAGGCACCCGCCAGATCCCAAACCAACCTCAATCAATACGGCACGGCAACGGCAATCCGCCGAGTCGGAACCATCGTGCAATATTGTCAAAATCCCGCTGTTGACGGCGTGTCATTCGGCGATAGTGCCGGGTGGCCTGCGCCGCGAGTACAGAGTCCACGAGGCGGCGATTGTTGCTGCGGAAAATCAGCAGGAATGGTGCGAGTGCCGTTGCATGCCGAGTCAGTGTTGTACCAAGCTGTCCCGTTGCCGACTCAAGTTCGCCAATGCTGAATGCCGCGCGCATGGATTGTAGAAAATCATCAGTGAATTGCTGAGATTGCGCATCGGCTCTATCAAAAGCAAAAAAATTCTGCGTAGCGGTGCGCCTCAGTCGTCCGAAGTCCGCGAAATAAATGCCGCCATCACGTTTCAGTACACGGCGTGTTTCGCCCATAGCTGCGTGTAGAGTGGCGGCATCCGGTAGATGATGCAGCGACATCGTACACAGCACGCAATCAATGGAGGCGGTCGCGATATTTTGCATTTGTGTCATATCGCCGTGCTGCAGTGACACATTGTTCGTTGCGGTTGATGCCAGCGTGGCGCGCGCGAGTTCGAGCATGTTATGCGAGGCATCGATGCCGATGAAGTGCGTCTGCGGATTCAGGCGTGCCATGAGTGCGAGCTGATTAGCGGGGCCGCACGCCAGATCCAGTACGGTATCGCCAGGACGTATTACCGGCAGCGCCATCAGCGCGTGAAAAAAATACAGATAAGTCAGGAAGCCTTCGTCACGCCCGCTTTCCATAAAGGCATTGATCTGGTCGGATGCCGCCATGATCGGGTCGGCTTCCGGAATACGCGGCAAAATTTTCTGGCTGAGCCGCTCCAGCAGCAAGTGCGCGATCATGCGTGGTGCAGACACCGATCAGGCCGCCTTGGTTGCCTGTTTGGTCGCTTGAAATTCAGCGAAGATGCTCATCGCGCGCTGATCGACGTAATGTCGCGATTGCGTGAATCCGGCGGCATTCAGTTCAGCGACAATTTGCACGGGTGGCAGGCATGCTTCGATGGTGTCCCAGTAGTAGCGCCACAATCGCGAAGTGTTACGTTGGCGCCCCAGGAACGGCGCGAGCAATGGCACCCAGCCTTTCATATACAGCTTCAGCAAACCGCGGCCCCACATCGTTTTCGGGCAGGTGATTTCGAGCAGACAGATTTTTCCTCCCGGTTTCAGCACGCGGTGAAATTCGGCAAAGGCGACGCGCAAATCGCTGATGTGGCGCAGCGCATAACCCATGCTGAGAAAATCGAAATAATGGTCGGGAAACGGAATGGATTCGGCAGTGCCGTTGAGTAGTTGCACGCCAGCAGGCACGCGCGCATTTGCCATCATTTCGGGGCTGGGATCGACACCGCAAACCAGTGTCGGGTCGCCGACGATTCTTGCAGCTTCGCTCGCGACAAGTCCGGTGCCGACGCCTATATCGAGCACCCGCATGCCGGGTGCAAGCCCGGCGCGTTGTAAGGCCTGGCCGCGATACCACTTGCCGGTGCCGAATGCGAGAATTGTCTCCATGCGGTCGTAATCTTCGGCAGTCGTATCGAACATCTCGCGCACGAAACCGGCGCGTGACGACTCGCTCGGATAATAATGGGTGAGCGGTATGTGCGGTGCACGAACGCTGTCGATATCCTCAGTTGGTTTTTCGGTCACGTTCTTGCCCCTGTCAGGTTGAGTTATGTTTTTGATGGCGCGTGCGAACCGCTTTTAAAACGACGCCAGAGCAGCCATGGTAGACGCATCGCAAAGCCGATCATCAATCGAAGATGCATCCATGTCAGCAGGCGGTTGTCGCGCCAATAGTTGAAATGTGAAACGCCGCCCTCATCGGCGCGAAGATAACGCACCGGCGACGGTAAATTGATTGGCGGCACACCACGCCAGCATAAACGCACGACTGCCTCGGGATCGAAATCGAAGCGCCGCATCCACGGTTGTTTTTGCATGACCGCGCGCAGTGGCTCAATTGGATAAACCCGAAAGCCATACAGCGAATCGCCGATGCCCATCCACAATGTTTCCAGATTGGCCCACCAGTTTGAAATCTTGCGACCCTTCACGCGCAGCGACGGCGCGCTGGCATCGAATACCGGTACGCCCAGCACCATCGCCTGAGGATGGTG
>JBEVMI010000477.1:0-3887 GCA_040508685.1 Spongiibacteraceae bacterium | reverse complement strand
AGTTATTATTTTAAATACACGCGGATAATAACTGATCTCAACGGAAACGTTTGAGCTTGATTGTTTGGGTATCCGCTCGCGCCTGCCGCACTACTTTCGGATCGATCAACAACGGCCGATAAATTTCAATGCGGTCACCATCGCGCAGCTGCATAGTCTCTGGTGACGTAACGACCTTGCCCCAGATCCCCAATTTGCCGTGCTCAAGATCGATCTCTGGAAACTCAGCGAGAATTCCCGAGCGATGCACCGCCTCCAGCACCGTGCAATGGGCGTCGACGATCAGCGCAATCAAACGCTGCCGGTCGGGCAACGCATACGCCACCTCAAGCCGCAGCGAATCATGAGTCATGGAGTTTTTCAAGCCTTGAGGCCGAGCTGATGCGCACGTTTTACGAGCTGATCGACCAATTGATTGGCGACGCTGTTGAACAACGTTTTCGCTGCAAAACCCAGCAGCCTGCCGGCCATTTCAAAATCGAGATGCAGCGTGACCTTGCACGCTGTCGGTGTCAGTGCCTGAAACTGCCAGCGTCCGCTGAAATATTCGAACGGCCCCTCGACCAGCGTCAGATCGATTTCATGGGGCGGATGCAGGCGGTTGCGCGTGGTAAAGCTGTAACGCAACCCACCCTTGGCGAGATCGAGCCGCGCCTCCAGCCAGTCGTCGCCGCACGCCGTGATGGCCGCACCCACGCAGCCCTCCATGAATTTCGGATAATTTTCGATATCGTTGACCAGCTGATACATCAGCTCAGCGGAAAACGGCACTAGCGCACTGCGATTGATTACGGCCATCGACTACCCAACCCAAACCTTGTAGATACCGCCCAACAGAATGCCCGCGATCGCGGGCGGCGCAATATAACGCAGCAGAAAACGCCACAACGCGTACACACGCGGATGTTCGACAAACAGCTCATCGCGCGAAGCTTCGCGCCGCATCCGCCAGCCGACAAAAATGGCGATCGACAACCCGCACAGCGGCAACAATATCGACGCACTGAACCAGTCGATCCACGCGAACAGGCTTTTGCCGCCGGGCCGCCAGTTGGGCCACAGGCTGAACGAAAAAATCGTCAGCAGCCCCAGCGCCCACGACACCCCGGCCAGCACCAGCGCAGCCAGCGGTCGGCGCCAGCGCAGGCGCTGCACCAGCCACGCAGTGCCCGGCTCCAGCAACGCAATCGCCGAACCCAGCGCTGCCAGCAGCACCAGCATGAAAAACGCGGTGCCCACCAGTCCGCCACTCTGCACATTGCCAAAAATATACGGCAGCGTGACGAACATCAGGCCGGGCCCGACGCTGGGCTCCAGCCGCTGCGCAAATACCAGCGGGAAAATCGCGAGCCCGGCCAGCACCGCCACCGCGGTATCGATCAGGATAACGGTCAGTATCAGCCGCATCAGCGGGCGCCGATCCGGCACGTAAGCGCCATAAGTCATCATGCCCCCCATCGACAGACTGAAGGAGAAGAATGCCTGCCCCAGGGCAACTAAAGCGCTATCCCAGGTGAACTTGATATCGGTCGGCGCAAACAGGAAATTCAACGCCGCGGTCATGTTGCCCATGCGAAATGCGTACAGGACCAGCATCAGCAACAGGATCAGCAATGCCGGCAACGCCACCCGCACCAGCAGGCCGACCCCCCGCCGCACGCCAAACGCCACCACCAGCCACACCGATGCCATGAAGATGAAGTGCGCAAACAACTGCACCGGTGTATCGGCCAGCAATTGCCCGAACTGCTCGCCGATCTGGCGTGCACTGGCCGCAGCCAGATCGCCCTGATACAGCCAGCGCACATACACCAGCAACCAACCGCCAATGACACTGAAGTAGGAAAGAATCAACAGCGACGCGATCACACTCAGATAGCCGATAGCGCGCCAGTGGCGACTCACCGCCGACTCCAGCGCAGCCATCTGTACCGCATGTATCGGGTCGGCGCGACCGCGCGCACCCAGTACCACCAGCGCCACCATCACCGGCGCGGCCACCAGCAGCGCGCAAACCAGATACATCAGCACGAAGCCCGCGCCGCCGTGCATGCCTGCGAGATAGGCAAAACGCCACAAACTGCCGAGCCCTATCGCCGAACTGGTCGCGGCGGCGACAAACGTCCACTCACTGGTCCAGCCGCCGTGAATGGAGGTGCGCGTAAAGGGCATAGGGTTTGCTCGACAGGCGAAACCGCCATTGTCCCCAAACCCTTCGTCAACGCCAAGCACAGCCCCTATAATGCGCGGCCCGCATCACTCCCAGTGGGGAAATACTGGACCAAAGGCCGCAATGAACGCCAAGAAAGAACCACAAAACGCGACCATCGCGCAAAACAAGAAAGCGCGCTTCGAGTTTGCACTCGAAGATCGGTACGAAGCCGGCATCGCGCTAATGGGCTGGGAAGTCAAAAGCCTGCGCGCCGGTAAAGCGCAAATCACCGACACCTATGTGCTGCTGAAAAATGGCGAGGCCTTCTTGATCGGCGGCCTGATCACGCCCATCAACACCATCTCGACCCATTTCGTGATCGACCCGCGCCGCACGCGCAAACTGCTGCTGAAACGCCGCGAGCTGGATAAATTAATCGGCGCCACGCAACAAAAGGGTTACACCTGCGTGTGCACGGCGATGTACTGGAAAAACCATCTCGTCAAAGTCGAGATCGCGCTGGCCAAGGGCAAGCAGAATCACGACAAGCGCGAAACGGAAAAAGAACGCGACTGGAATCGCGAGAAACAACGCGTCGTGCGCCACGCCAACAAAGGCGAATCGCGCGCATAACGCATCAAGTGACGAAAGCAGCCATTTAAACGAGCGCTACAAAAAGCGCCTAAACCATGATGTAGTGGTCAGGCCCTACGCGTAAGAAAAAAATTCTCTAACGCAATCGTTGAAATCGAGGCGCCCAGCGCCCATAGTGACAACCGGTATACGACGTATACCTAATGTTCTCTCCTAGGCGGAGAGAAAGGGGATGCGGTGGCTAGCGCGAAACACAAAGCCGCATCCCCGTGTCATTTCTGTACCGTTCATTTAAGTATGAACACCAAAATCTTCGCAGCACATCGCGACAAGTTTTGGGGGCGATACGGATTCGACGCTGGTATCAAAACCTAAGGTGCATGTCGTGATGGCAGCGAATCACGTTAATCCAAAGCTGTACACGAATAGTCGCAAACGACGAATCGTACGCTCTCGCAGCCTAAGGGCTGCTTGCAGTTGGTGACTGACGTCAGATAGGAAAACCAACTGTCACTTTATCTGACTAAGCGTGCGGCCCGCCCGGTGCCAAACGATTAAAACCTTACGGGATCGCGAGCTACGTCCTGCCCGTTGGGCTGTAGCAAGTTAAATCAATTAACGGAACCTAAACATGTAGAGCCAAAGGCAGCGGACTAGCGGACGGGGGTTCAACTCCCCCCGCCTCCACCATCTCCACAGCAACCCGTTAAATCGATTGAAATTGTAATGTTCCTTCTTGTTTGAGCCTGTCGGGTGTGCCAATTCGGTGTGCCAAACAGGCCACAAACATGCCGATTAAGCTCCCCTCTTACCTCTACCGCAATCGGTATGGTATTTTCTATTTTCGGATCACACAGCCCGCTGACTTGCGCACGCAATTTGGCTACCGGGAAACCCGAATTTCATTGCGCACACCCGACCGGGTCGTAGCTGTATCGGTCGCCCGCCACCTGACTCTCAGGCTTGAAGGGCATTGGAGGGCTCTTCGCCAGATGGACGAGAAAGACCTCGAATCATCCAAGCCATCGCCTTTGCTGGCACTTCTCAAAGAAACACAACGTCGACTACGGGCCGAAACAAAAGCCGACGATGCCGAACGCGCGCCGGATGAAGAAAGAGATAAATTCAAAACCGACTTATA
>JBEVMI010000426.1:0-9993 GCA_040508685.1 Spongiibacteraceae bacterium | reverse complement strand
ATGACTGCAGCCAGCTTGCCCATATTTTTCATCAGATTTTTCATGATACTTTCCTCATGTTGCTAAGTTTAAGTTGTTTCAGAACCGTGGCCGGCGCGACTAAAACGAAACCCCGATCAACGCCGCCACCACGACAAACACAAACAAGACCAGGAACAGGAAGAACAAAAACTTCGCTATCCCGGCTGCACCTGCAGAAATTCCGGAAAAACCGAGTACCCCGGCAATTACAGATACCACTGCACAAATAATGGCCCACTTCAACATGACTGCCCCCCTTCGCTGGCGAAAGCGCCTGCCTTGCTTTTATCGCGGTTTTATATTGCCTTCTTCATCGGACAACACGATTTCAACGCGGCGATTTAATTGCCGGCCCGACGGCGATTCATTGCCTGCCACCGGATAGGTTTCGCCAAAGCCCTGCGTCAATACGCGATCGGGGCTGACACCGGCGCCAACCAGCGTGGCTTTCACCGACTGGGCACGATTTTCCGAAAGCGTCTGGTTGAAATCGTCGCTACCGGTACTGTCGGTGTGCCCCTCGACACTGACCTTGCGCTGCGGGTTGGCACTGAGATAACCGGCCAGCTGCGACACGACGCGTACCCCACCCGATTTCAGGTCGGCCTTGCCCACGTCGAACAACACATCGCCGAGCGTCATGACGATGCCGCGGTCGGTCGACTTCGCCTGCAGCTCTTTCAGCTCGGCAAGTTCGGCTTTGGCGCGTTCGGCTTCTGCGGTGCGCGCTGCCAAACGCTCTTTGTCGCGGCTATCGTCGAGTTCTTTCTTCGACTGCTCCGCCACTTTGCGGTTGTAGGCCTGCTCCGCGATCGACACACGCTGCTGCGCGACATAGATCTCGTGATCAAGCTCTGTAGGCTTTTTGCGCTCGGCCAGAGCCTGGTCGGCACTCGCAAGCGCCTCCTGCGCATCTTTCATTTCAACCGGTGCCACTGCGCCAACGTTCGACTTTGCCTGCAGCGCAGAGTATTGCGAATGGGCCGCGTCCAGACGAGCGTCGGTACGCGGTGCTGAACTGCAACCACTCAACAGAATGCCGGAGGCGGCAAATGTTGCAGCGAGTACAGTCGTTCTAACAAATGCACGCTTAATCATGATGAAAACCTCGACGTTGAATTCTTGTCGTTAAATTACTGTTGACGCTGCATTTCTTCCTGCAGCGCGCGGCGACCTTCCTGCGATTCCTGCAGGGACTTTTCAGACTTCGCCGTTAACGCGCGGGTCTCGGCCGCCTTGGCATCAACGGACGCCTCAATGGCCAGGCGTCGCGCTTCCTCATAGCGCTCATTATCTTTATCGGCGACCAGCTTCTCGGCCCGCGCGAGTTTGTCTTGCGCCGTTTTTAATTCGACCGGCGCAAACTCGGCACCACCGGCGCTCATCGCGCTTTCAAGTGCCGTTTTGGATACTGCAATTTCCGATGTCGGTACCGGCGTGCTGGCGCAGCCCGCCAATGTCGCACTCAACACCAACACACCTGCGCCGACTGACTTTTTAAATTTCATGATATTTCTCCTTTATGTGATGCCTGCATCCCCTGATCACCAGAATGCAACGACATCACCACAATGATTAACAGCGGGTATCGCTGGCACCTGCGGATTCTTTGGCTTCTTCGCATTTATCCTCGACCGCATTGCCAATATCCGTAGCGGCTTTGTCGAGTTTTTCGCCAACCTGCTCCGCAGGCCCCTCCTTGCGATCGCACGCAGACATACCGACACAGAGCAAGGCAGCACACAGAACCCGCACTACGCTTTTTTTGGCCGACACTTTTTCGGTCGTATTCATATCTGGCTTTTCAGTAATTTCCGGAATGATCGTGTTCATAACCTTCTCCTTCCATTGCACGTTGCAAATGAATAGTGGGTGTTGCTGTTCAGAACCGGTAGGAAACCGCTATCGATCCGAACTCATCGGGTTCGTCCTGGCCTTCAAATTCGCGCGACCGATAGATTTCCGTGAGCGTGATACGCCAGGCATCCCAGCCCATTACAGCGCCGCCCTGCACTTCGCCGACCCATTCGTTTTTTTCCACTTCATGACTGCGGCCGTCGCTATTGCCATCGAGGAAGATGTTGTGCCCGACATAACGTCCGTGGGCACCGGCGAACAGATACCAGTAGAACGATTGATTGGGTTTGAAATAATGCGAACCGGTTGCGCTGGGGCGAATCAACGGCGGCCCTGCGTCGGAATTAAGGCCACTGCCTACCCGCAGCGTAAAGCCGGTCCCCGCGTGGCGTTGCGACGTGCCGACCGTGGCGCCAATGCGCGGCACGATATCGACATAATTCGCCACCAGCGGAAGGATCCACTCGCGCTGATACTGCACGTCAAATGTGGTTTCGTTGTGCAACTGATTATCCCAACCGCGCGGCTCGCTCGAATCGGTAATTTTGTGAATCTGGCGCTGCGTGTCTTCCGCATACGAATCGGGTCCAACCTGACCGAGAATAAATTCGAGCCGGTTGATGCTGCGAAATCTGCTGCGCTGCTGCGAATCGGTGAACATGCCGATGCTGGTGTATAACCAACCGGCGTAGGGACGATCGTCGACGATCAAATCGGTGCGGGCCAGATCGCTGGGGGTATACATTTGCTGACCCAGCGACCACACCACGCGCAGATCGTCACCCTGGTCGTACATACCGATGCCGCCGGCAAAACTGCGCAGCCAGTCCGGCTGGTAGGTATCGCTAACGTAGGTAATTTCGGTGCCATGCGAATAATGTTCGTCGGTGCCCGCGCCGAACAAATCGTTTTCAAAGGCTATCGTCAGCGCTCCGCGATTATCTTCGGCGGCCGCGATTACCGGAAATACTCCCACCACGGCTCCCAGAGATATTGCGCTCGCTACAAAAGCGGCTTTACGCATGATCCACTCCTTTTTAATTCCGTACATCGGTCATTCCACTGTGCGATCGTTAAAAAATTTCTTTGAATAATTGCAAATCCCGCTCGACCTGTTGCTGTACCGAGATGTTGAAAACCAGGTGCGTGGCTGCAGCAAACGGCCATACCACAACCAATGCCGCGATACCGACCGGCGCCAGTGGCACCGCCCACAACAACCAGTGCACAACACCGGTAGCAGCCCACAACATCAAGGCCACGCCACTCAGCGACAGCGTCATCGCCACACACACTGCGGCGATCAGCGTTGAGACTCCCACCTGTCGCGCCATGATTGATCTCCATCTTCCCTACTACTTTTTGCTACGACATGCGTCGTTCAGCGGCGCCACAAACCGAGCACAAAAGTTACCAGTGCCATCACGGCGAAAATCAGGAAAAGTACTTTTGCAATACCGACCGCACCGGCGGCAATACCGCCAAATCCGAACAGGGCTGCGACGAGTGCGATAACGAAAAAGACCACCGCGTAATGCAACATGATTGTTCTCCCGCTGGCTGGCTGCACAGTCCGCCATCGAACTGTGGTGATTGCCTGCTGTATGAGCTCATCGTAGGCGAGGGCTTAAAAATGGCCTATGAGAGGTGGCGCCGACGTGTTGTCGGAGTGCGCAGCGAAGAGTTGTAGGACAAGTCTGATACGCAGAGGGAGCAGAATTTATTTATTGAGGGATTGTTGTGCTGAATGAGGCTAAGAATTGGACGGGGAATTTGCGGCAGCAGCGGGCGCTACCAAGGGCAATAATGCGGTGATAACGGTTCCGGCACCAGGTTGCGACTCGATCTGCATTTTGCCGCCACTGGAAACGACGCGATATTGCATCCCTTCAAGTCCGTGCGAAGACGCTGGCATCTGCTCGACATCGAAACCCTTGCCGTTGTCACTCACGACCAGTTGCGCGGAATTGTCGAGCGCCTTCAGATGCACCTGCACCTGGGTTGCCTGCGCATATTTGGCAATGTTGGTCAGCGACTCCTGCACCAGTCGATAAACCGTGAGTTCAGCAGCGGGCGTCAACGCCACGCTGTCGAGCTCGCAAACCACTTCGATGCCACTGCGCTCGGAAAACTCGCGCGTCTGGATTTCCAGCGCCGACACCAGCCCGAGTTTACTCAGCGACGACGGATGCAGATCCTCGATGATGCGACGTTTCAGTGAAATACCGCTGCTCAATGCTTCACCGAGATGGAACAACCGCTCCTTCACAAAATCGTCCGGATTGGGCAACCGCGATTTTATGCGCGCGAGATCGAGTTTGGCCGCCACCAGCAGCGCCCCCAATTCATCGTGTAATTCACGCGCCAGCCGCTCGCGCTCGTCTTCGCGCACGTTTTGCAAATAAGACGCGAGCCGCGTCAGTCGGCGCGTACGGTCCTGCACCTGCGCTTCCAGTGTGTCGTGATCCTTCTGCAATTGTTTTCGCTGCTCTTCACGAACGCGCGCGAGCAGAATCGACTGCCGCAGATACATCGCAAATGCCATCAGGCTCAATGCCGTCATCGCGGCAATGCCGATACGACTGATCAACTGGGTACGGCGCAACGTGGTCTGATGTTGGGCGATCAGGCTCGATTCCCGGTCGCGCAATTTGTCGGTGACAGTGCGAATTTCCATCATCTGCATGCGACCGGTATTAGTCTCCAGAACCGCAAGCCAGGCATCATCGCCGCGACCGCGCAGCGCGACCGTCACACCCAGCTCTTCCATTTTTTTTGCGACCAGCGTGGCCAGACGCTCGAAGTCGTCGACAGTCGCCGGATTGTTGAGATACCGTTGCCGCATCAACTTCAAGGTATTATCGATAGAAACGCTGGCATCCTGATATGGTCGCAAATACGCGGGGGTACCGGTCAGCAGGTAACCGCGCTGGCCGGTTTCCGCATCGAGCATCTGTCGTAGCAGCGATTGCAATTGCAGGCGCGCCTCGAGCGCATCGTCGAGCGCCGCGCTGATAACGGTGGATCGTTGATAGCTGTATTCGCTGACCAGCAACAGGCACACCGACAGAATCACCGCCAGCGGAAAACTGAAATGCGCCTGGCGCCATCGTCGCAAAACCTTTTTCATATTTGTCCTTTAGTCCGAATGCATTGCGGAGCAGCAGCATGATCAAGGTCGCCATCGTCGATGACCACGCCATCGTCCGCGCCGGCTTGCGCCAATATCTATCCGAGCAAAACGATATCGAAGTGGCCGGCGAAGCTGCCAGCGGCAGCGAGGCCCTGGAGTTGGTGCGCAACGCCGACCTCGACGTGCTGCTGCTGGATATCTCGATGCCCGGGCAAAGCGGTATCGATGTGCTCGGCAGTATCCGCGCCCGCGCGCCGGAATTGCAGATACTGATTCTAAGCTCCTACCCGGAGACGCATTACGCAACCGCGTTGTTGCGGCAGGGGGCCAGCGGTTACCTCAACAAGGAATGTGAGCCCGAGGAGATCGTTACCGCGGTGCGGACACTGGCGCGCGGTCGCCGTTACATCACCGCCGACGTCGCCGAGTTGCTGGCTGATCAACTGCACGGCGACAACGACAAGGATCCGCACGAAAAATTATCGGAGCGTGAGTTTCAGGTATTCCTCCGGCTGGCGCACGGTGAGACCATCACCGCGATCGGCGAAACGCTGAATCTCAGCATCAAGACCATCAGCACCTATCGCAGCCGCGTCCTCGAAAAAATGGCACTGTCGAGCAACAGCGACCTGACCTATTACGCGCTCAAACACCAGCTGATCGAATAACGTTCAAACCGCGTCATCGTGAGCCAGCGCGCGACAGTAATCGACCAGCGCGTCGATTTCGGTGGATTTGTCGAACACAGCGTCGGCGCCCAGCGCCAGACAATGACGGCGCATTTCCGGGGTCGCGTAATTGCTGATCACCACGAGACTGCGCCCCGCACCGCGGGTTTTGCACGCCGTGAGTACACCGAGCCCCGAGCCTTCACGCAGGAAAATATCGACGATGGCCAACTGCCAGTCGCTGGCGACAGCGGTCAGCCATGCGCGCGCCTCTCCTTCGAGACCGGAGTGACCTACCACGCGGACGCTGGTCAATTCTTCCAGGGTCGCGATCAGATTTTCCGCGATCACGGCACTGTCTTCGACGAGATAGGCTTTTATATGGGTCATGACTACCGGATTCACGCGTGTGCAATGGCGCGGGCTTTTCTTCTCGTCTCGCGGGTCTCGCGGGCGCCCGCAAAAAACTACGCCGACAGTATAGGTATCACCCGCTGTGCACGCTGTAAGCCCCGCGGCCGGCCGGCTGTAGGAATGCACCTACAAACAGCCGGATAGTATCTGCCGCTACGACTTCACCTCCGCACAACCCCGGCGTTATTGGACGACCTGTACGGTCTTCGCCACCAATACCGAACGTTCGCTATCGCGATCGATGGTGCCAAACACCCGGACTTCCGCATCGGGTGCAAATTGCACTTCACCCAACACATCGTCATCGACCTCCACCGTGATCTGCCCGGTAGCGTCGCGGATCAGCAAATGTTCCTTGTCGATCTGCTGTACGACTGCGCCGGTAATCACCACTTTGCTGTCGTCCGGCGCCGCCACCGCCTGCGCCACGGTAGAACTGGCGGGTTGATGCGTGGCACACGCAAATAACAGAGGCGCCGTCAGCAACGCGGCGGCGATGCCGCGCCCGAATTTTGAGGCCTTAAAAAAGTTTTTCGCGGTAAATCGGTTCATTGCAATTGCTCCTGTAAGGCGGTTACACACCGGGCGCAACAACACTGCCCGTGCATTCACTCGATCTGTTACTGAAGGGTTGACCCACCCGACAGCGGCAAGGTTCAGTGCGAAGCTTTTAAACCACTCACAAAACACTGCGGAACCGCACCGCCCAGAGTGTTGTCACCGCGCTGCCGCGACAACGCCAACCGCAGCCGCTTTCTCGTTCGAAATCAGCTGGCTGCAGCCAGATAAAGGCAGTCGATATAAATGCCTGTGGTAGAGTTTCAGAAGTTTGTCCGGACCCTATCGATGACTGCCCTTTACATACTTCTGGTCGGCGCCTTTTTGCTGTTGCTCAGCATCATGCTGACACCACTGTCGACGCGCATCGGTATGCCGGTGCTGTTGATGTTCTTCGGCGTCGGCATGGCTGCCGGCGAAGACGGACCGGGCGGCATTCAATTCCACGATTTCAATATCGCGTTTCTGGTCGGCAATCTGGCGCTCGCCATCATCCTGCTCGACGGCGGCATGCGCACCCGCTACGAATCATTTCGCGTCGGCCTGCGTCCGGCGGCGGCCTTATCATCGCTCGGCGTATTAATCAGCACCGGCCTCACGGGTGTCGCCGCGGTGTATTTGCTGCATCTGCCACCACTGCACGCACTGCTGATGGGCGCGATCGTCGCATCGACCGACGCCGCCGCGGTGTTTTCGCTGCTGCAGGGGCGCGGCCTGCATCTCAACGAACGCGTCAGCGCGACGCTGGAAATCGAATCGGGCAGCAACGACCCGATGGCAATTTTTTTGACGGTGCTGCTGCTGGAGCTGATTGAAACCAACACCACCACACTCAACGCCAGCGCACTGCTGATGCTGGTCCAGCAATTCGGTATCGGCGCCATCGCCGGCATCGGTGGCGGTGCCGCGTTGAGCTGGCTGGCGCACAAGCTCGATCTCGCGCTCGGCCTCTATCCGCTGCTGGTCGTCACCGGCGGCATTTTTGTGTTTGCACTCACCGGCCTGGTTGAAGGCAGCGGTTTTCTCGCGGTGTACCTGGTGGGGCTGCGGCTCGGCAACAGTGGCGCGCCGGTACTGCCGAATATTCTCCAGGTGCACGACGGACTCGCGTGGCTTGCGCAACTGGGTTTGTTTTTGATCCTTGGCATGCTGGTCACGCCATCGCAGATGCTGGACATTGCGCTGCCCGGCCTCGGCATTGCCCTGGTGTTGACCTTTGTCGCGAGACCGCTGGCGGTATTCCTGAGCCTGTCGCCGTTCGGCATGAACTGGCGCGAAATGACCTTTATCAGCTGGGTGGGTTTGCGCGGTGCGGTGCCGATCGTACTGGCGCTGTTTCCGATCATGGCGAAAATTCCGGAAGCGCAGTTGCTGTTCAACATCACCTGTTGCGTCGTCTTGTTTTCGCTGCTGATGCAGGGCACCACACTGGCGCCGCTGGCGCGCCTGCTAAAACTTGAAGTGCCGGCACCGCGACTGCCGCAGCGTCGCATTGCGCTGAAATTGCCCGACGACAGCGACCACGAATTATTTTTATTGCCGATGCGCGAAATCAAAAGCGAGCCGGTGAAAATCAAAAGCCTGCGTCTGCCGAAAGGCAGCGCACTGGTCGCCATCTTTCGCGAGCGCGAATTGCTGCTGCCGAGCGTGGATGTGGAATTGCAGAGCAGCGACTGGCTCGCCATTGCCGGCAACGCCAGCCACGCCCCCGACATCGGTAAACTGCTGAGCGCCGATGAAAAACGCGACCGCCTGCTGGCGCGGCAATTCTTCGGCGATTTCACGCTGTCGGGCGACGCGCTGCTGGCCGATCTTGAACAGGTTTACGGCATCACCATCGCCGCCGAACAGCGCGAACAGTCGCTGTCGGAAATTATCGCCAAACGCCACCGCGGCCACCCGGTGGTCGGCGATGCCGTCGGTGTGGGACCGGTGCAACTGGTGGTGATGGCGATGGATGGCGACCGCGTCACCCGTGTCGGCATGAAACTGCCGAGCGCGGAATAACCTGTCACGCCCAATCATCCTCGTCCGGCAACTGATAGAACTCGACGATTTTGCGCCACGCATCCTGCGGCGTATCGACGAACTGAAACAGATTGAGGTCTTCGGGATTGATACAGGTCATCTCCAGCAGATAGTCCCAATTGATCAACTTGCGCCAGAACTCGGTGCCGTATAACAGCACCGGCACCTTGCGCGCCTTGCCGGTCTGAATCAGCGTCAGTGCTTCGAACAATTCATCGAGCGTGCCGTAGCCGCCGGGAAAGGCGACCAGCGCTTTCGAGCGCGTCAGGAAATGCATTTTGCGCAGCGCGAAATAGTGAAACTGAAAACACAGTTCCGGCGTGATGTACGGATTCGGCTGCTGCTCCATCGGCAAAATAATATTGAGACCGATACTGCGACCACCACACTCATACGCACCGCGATTGGCCGCCTCCATGATGCCGGGGCCACCGCCGGTGACAATGGTCATTTCCTGTTCGGGATGGGCGAGATTGTGTTCGGTCGCGAGGCGCGCAAATTCCTGCGCTGCGGTGTAGTACGTGCTCAGTTCGCGACGGGTTTTCGCGCGCCGCAAGGCATGAACGAGTTCGACGTTGTCCGGCTCCTGCCGGTGCAACGCTTCAAGTTCCTGCAACTGCCGCTCGGCGTGCGCCACGTCGGGCGCTCTGGCGCTGCCGAACACGACGACAGTGGCCTTGATGTTCTGTTCCTGCTGGAACAGTTCCGCTTTCATCAACTCCAGTTGCAGGCGCATCGGCCGCAATTCGCGGCGCAATAAAAATTCGCGATCCTGAAATGACAGTTCATAGGCTGACGACTGATCGTACGCTGTCACTACCTGTGTACTGACTTCCTCTTCGGCGCTGAAAAAATTCTCGTCGCGCAACCGATGGGCCATAAATTTTTACCTCTGCAACACTGCATCAATGACAACCCGTCGCATACGACCGGGCGCAAACAATCGAGAAAACAACCGAAAGGTGAGTAAAGCACAGAATGGTGACAGGTCGCTCAGTGCACAACGCCCCACCGCGAGCCGTGCCGCCGCACGACGGTGCAGGCCGGGGCGGTTGAAGGTCAGGAATACGCTAAAAAAGCCGCATTGCGCACATTTATGCTTTGGCACAATTGTTGTCTGCCACAATGTGAGTCGCCGCCCCTTGCCCCGGGCTATTTGGAAAGCCCACTGTTGGAGAGTCTCCATGAATACGCAACGTTTTCTTGCCCTGAAAACCGTGGTCGATCAACTGCAAGCCGAGCTGACTCCCGGCACCCGCAAGCGGCTGCAGTCCTACGTGCTGCAACACCTGCCGCTGGCAGGATTGGGCGATG